>USFU01000005.1 GCA_900554135.1 uncultured Collinsella sp.
GTGTTTACCCAGTACGACCGCCAGGAGGACGGCTCCATGCCGGAGCTGCCGCACCGCAACCTCGATACGGGCATGGGTCTGGAGCGCATGGCCGCTATCATGCAGCACAAAACCGCTAACTACGACGGCGATCTGATGCAGCACCTCATCAAGCTCGGTGAGGAGATCAGCGGCAAGACCTATGACGCCGACGATTACTCCGGCGCCAGCCGCTCCCTGCGCATCATCGCCGACCACTCCCGTGCTGTCGACTTTATGATCTCGGATGACATCCTGCCTGGTAACGAGGGCCGCGAGTACGTCCTTCGCCGCCTGCTCCGTCGCGCCGTGTTCCACGGCCGCCTGCTGGGCATTGAGGGCGCCTTCCTGACCAAGTTCATCGACGAGGTCAACACCCAGATGGGCGAGGCCTATCCCGAGCTGCTCAAGAACGTCGCGCTCGTTAAGGGCATCGTCGCCTCCGAGGAGGAGCGTTTCTCCACGACGCTCGACAACGGCCGCGTGTACCTGGACGAGGCCCTGGCCGCGCTCGCCGACGGCGCCGTCCTTCCGGGCGATGTCGCCTTTAAGCTGCACGACACCTTTGGTTTCCCCATTGACCTGACTGTCGAGATCGCCGGCACCGCCGGTCACGACGTCGACATGGATGGCTTCACCGCCTGTATGGAGGACCAGAAGGCCCGCGCCCGCGCCAACGCCAAGGGCGATGCCTGGGGCAGCTTCAACGACGTGTGGGTCGAGCTTTCCGACAAGGTTGCCGCGACCGAGTTCGACGGCTATGACAACGACATCATCGAGGGCGCCAAGGTTGTCGCCATCGTTCGCAATGGCGAGTCCGTCGAGTCTGCTGCCGCCGGCGAGGACGTCGAGGTCGTGCTCGACCGCACCCCGTTCTATGCCGAGATGGGTGGCCAGCAGGGCGACGCCGGTGAGCTTTCCGCCGAGGGCGTTGCGCTGACCGTTTCCGATACCAAGAACCACAATGGCCTGTATGCTCACGTCGCGCACGTTGACGAGGGCACGCTGACCGTCGGTGCTACCGTGACCGCCGCGCTCGACGCCGAGCGCCGTGGTTTCCTGCTCCGCAACCACACCGCCACTCACCTGCTCGACGCTGCGCTTAAGCAGGTCCTGGGCGAGCATGTCTCCCAGGCCGGCTCGCTGGTGACGCCCGAGCACCTGCGCTTTGACTTCACGCACTTCGAGGCTCTGTCCTCCGAGCAGCTCAAGGCTGTCGAGGACCTGGTCAACCAGCAGATCTTCGCTTCCAAGCCGGTCGTGACCCGCGTCATGGGCATCGACGAGGCCAAGGCTGCCGGCGCTGTCGCCCTCTTTGGCGAGAAGTACGGCGATGTCGTCCGCGTCGTCTCCGTAGGCGCCGAGGACCAGCCGTTCTCCCGCGAGCTCTGCGGTGGTACGCATGCCGCCAACACCGCCGAGATCGGTCTGTTCAAGATCATCTCCGAGTCCTCTACGGGCTCCAACGTCCGCCGTATCGAGGCTGTTACCTCCAAGGGTGCTCTCGATTACATGGCCGACCGCCTGGCGCTCGTTGACGCCGCTGCCGCTGCGCTCAAGTGCCGCGTCGACGAGGTTCCCGCCCGCGTGGAGAACCTGCAGGTCGAGCTGCGCGAGACTTCCAACAAGCTCAAGAAGGCGCTCACCGGCGGCTCCTCCGATGCGATCTCCAGCGCCATCGACGGCGCTGTCGAGCTGAATGGCTACAAGCTCGTTGTCGCTGAGCTCCAGGGTCTCGAGGCCGCAGACCTGCGCAACGTTTGGGATACCGTGCACCAGAAGGTCGCCGGCCCCGTCGCCTGCGTTGTTGCCAGCGTGACCGAGAAGGGCACCCCGGCCCTGCTCGCCGCCGGCTCCGATGACGCCGTTAAGGCCGGTTTCCACGCCGGTAACGTGATCAAGCAGATTGCGGGCCTGGTCGACGGTCGCGGTGGCGGTCGTCCCAACATGGCCCAGGCCGGTGGCAAGAACGCCGCCGGTATAGCCGATGCCCTCGCGGCCGCCAAGACCGCGCTCGGCGCCTAAGAACCTAAGTAGTCGCTGTGGTCGCGCTCGCACTGGACATAGGGGAGACCAGGATTGGCATTGCCGTCTCGAGCCGTGATGGCAAGATGGCTATGCCTGTCAAGGTGCTTCCGGCTGCCGAGGTCACTGGCATGGCAAAGACGTTTCGCTACCTGGTCGAGGACTATGAGCCCGATATCCTGGTAAGCGGACGTCCCTTGACCATGGCCGGTGAGCCCGGCCCCCAGGCCGAGCGCGTCGCGGCCGTGGCCCAAAAGATTGCCGACGAGCTCGAACTTCCGCTGGAGTTTGAGGACGAGCGTCTGTCCTCGCAGGAGGCCAAGCGAATCCTGCGAGAGCAGGGGCTCAACGAAAAGCAGATGAGGGGCAAGATTGACATGATCGCCGCCAGCCTGTTCTTGCAGACATGGCTCGATCGTAAAAATGTGGAGGTTCAGCATGCCTAGCGCTTCCGATCCGCGCCAGCAGAATCGTACACGGCAGCCCGCGCCGCGCCCTGCTCAGCCTGGCCAGCGCCCGGCGCAGCCGATGCAGCGTTCGGCTCAGCCTACTCAGCGTGCTGCTCAACATTCCGCCACTCGTCCCGCGCAGCCCGCTGGCGGCGCTCGTTTTAAGCAGCAGGCTCCTGCCCAGCGCACGCAGGGACAGGCCCCGCAATCACGCTCCCACGCACATCATGCTCATGGCTCGCACGGCGTTGCTCCGGCCACGCGTTCTAGCTATAACACGCGCGCCCGCCGTGGTGCCCAAAAGAAAAGCTCCCCGGTGCCTATGATTATCGGTGGCGTCGTCGCCGTGCTTGCGCTTGTCGCGATTGTTTTCTTTGTCGTGCCAGCCGTCAAGGGCTTCTTTGCCGGTGAGGATGCGAACGTCGCTGCTGGCCAGCAGGTTACTATCACGATTCCCGATGGTGCTTCGGGCGACACTATCGCCTCGATTCTTTCCGAGAACCATATCGTCGATAATCCCAAGGATTATTACGCGGCGGTCAAAAAGCTCAACGCGGATATGTCGCTTAAGCCGGGTAAGTATTCGTTTACCACGCTTATGGATGCCACGAAGGTCGTCCAGCAGCTTATGGAAGGTCCCAACGCCGGCTCCGATGCGCTCACGATTCCTGAGGGCCTGACGGTCGATCAGGTTGCCGACCGCGTGGCCAAGGCGTACGACAGCATTTCTAAGGAAGACTTCCTTAACCAGGCTAAGGCGAGCAATTATGTGAATGATTACGCCTTCCTTAAGGACGCCGCGAACGATTCGCTCGAGGGCTTTCTATTCCCTAAGACCTATACGTTGGGTAAGGACCCGTCTGCCGATGATGTGATTCGCGCCATGCTTGACCAGTTCAACACCGAGTATAAGTCGCTCGACTTTGCCAGCTGCGAGTCCAAGATCAAGGAGCGCTATGGCGTGGAGATGTCCGATTACGACATCGTTAATCTTGCCTCGATCGTCGAGCGCGAGGGCCTCAACGCCGATCAGCGCGCGCATGTGGCATCGGTTTTCTATAACCGTCTGGCCGGCAAGCTCGATGGCCTGCGTTACCTCAATAGCGATGCGACCATGATGTACGTCACCGGCGGCGAGGTTACCGCCGACGACCTGCAGAGCGATAGCCCATATAACACCTATAAGCACGAGGGCCTGCCGCCCACGCCCATCTGCTCTCCGTCGCTCGAGGCGCTCAAGGCTACCCTTGAGCCGACCGACTCCGATGACCTGTATTTCTACATTACACAGGATGAGGAGTATTTCTCGAAGACCTACGAAGAGCATCAACAGTCTTGGAATTGATCATGAGGATTTTTAGCCCCAAACGATATGTTGCCTCGGTCGACCGCATCGACCTCGATACCCTCTGGGCCGACGGCAAGCGTGCCATTCTACTCGACCGTGACAATACCCTGGTGCCGCGCGATACCGAGCAGGTTCCCGCTGCGGTCTCCGCTTGGCTCGAAGCCGCCCATGCCAAGGGCTTTAAGCTGTGCATGGTGTCCAATAACTGGCATCGCGACCAGGTCATGGCATCGGCGCGCGAGTTGGGGCTCGAGGCCATCAGCCATGCCATGAAGCCAGCGCCATTTGCCCTCAAGGCGGGTCTTAAGCGTCTGGGCGCCACGGGCGACGAGGCCGTGCTGATCGGCGATCAGCTTTACACTGACGTGTGGAGCGGTAACTTTGCCGGTGTTGACACTATTCTGGTCAAGCCGCAGGCAACCCAGGACCTGTGGTACACGCAGATCTTCCGTATCTTTGAGCGCCGGGCCCTGCGCGACCTTCCCTGCGAGGAATAGGTTTCGCCATGTCTCAGCACATCAAACACGGCTGCGACCATATCTTCTTTATCGGCTTTTTGGGCGCGGGCAAGTCGACGCTTGCGCGCAACGTGGGCACTATGTTCAAACGTCGATTCATCGATACCGATCGTTTGGTTGTGCGTCGATGCGGCAAGTCGGTGACCGAGATATTTGAGACCGAGGGCGAGGATCGTTTTCGCGAGCTCGAGACCTCGGCACTCCGTTCGCTTCAAAGTGAGCGCAGCCTGCTGGTATCGTGCGGGGGTGGCATCGTCGAGACGCCGGTGAACATTGAGCTGATGCACGAGATGGGTACCTGTGTGTACCTCGAAGGCGACTTTGAGGACTCGTTGCGCCAGATCCGCCGCTCCGACACCCGGCCCGATTTCCGCTCGCCCGAGCATGCTGCGCGCCTGTTTGAGCATCGCCGTCCGCTGTATCGTCAGGCCGCCGATATTACCCTTGATATTCGCAACAAGTCCTTCGAGGACGTTTCCTATCTTTGTGCCGAGAAGCTTTTGGAGCGTGGACTGCTATGATTCGCCGTCAACTTATCAATTTCCAAAACCGCAGTGTCGATGTCCGCGTCGGATTGGGCGCGTTCGAGGAGCTGTCGCGCATGTTTGCCTCGGCTGTGGGCAAGCCTAAGCGCGCGATGGTGGTTTGGAACGACGCCACATCCGAGCGTTTTGGCGAGGTTGTCGAGCATGCGCTGGTCGACGCCGGTTTTGCCGTGTCGCTGCTCGTCCTCGAGGTTTCGCCTGCTTGCGCTACGCTGGCCGATGCCGATACCGTCTTTGACGCCCTGTCGGCTAACGGCATTACCTGCGACGATCTCGTTGTCGCTGTCGGCGACACGGCGACTTGCTCGGTCGTTTGCTGGTGTGCCAATCAGTGGTGCGGTCGCACTGAGTGCGCCTTGCTGCCGACGACGCTCGACGCCATGCTCACGGTTGCGACGACCATGAAGCCGCTCGTCGCCTCGTCGGCGAATGCACTTCCCGCTATCGCGTTCCGTCCCGAGCCAGGCTTGGTCGTGTGTGACCTCGACCTTGTTCGCGAGGCGGACCCTGAGGACCTCAAGCTCGGCTATGCGGTACTTGTTGGCACCATGCTTTCGAGCAGCAAGTCCCGCTGGAATCAGTTTACTGAGACCGTCCCCGAGATTCTCGCGGGTGAGGAGGTCGCGCTTGTCAATGCCATTCAGTGGTCTCAGACTGCCCGCAAGGACGTACTGATGGCCACGAACCCGAGCGCCCGCCATGCGCTCGATTTTGGCAAGACGGGGGAGCGTACCCTGCGCGCCTGCTTGGGCGATGCCGCTTCGCAGGTCCCTGCCTACCAGCTGTTGTCCGAGGGCATGCGCTTTGAGGCGCGCCTAGCACATGACGCCTGCGACTTCGATATCGATTACGTCTTTGAGGTCGATGACTGCCTGGAGGACTTTGGTATCGAGGAGCTTGCCTTCGATCTGGAGCCTGCCGCATATATCGAGGAGTTCCGCAGGCAGCAGTTTGTCCGCTCGAACCGCAGTATGTTGCCGCTGCCCGCGGCACTCGGCGCCATTCGTCTAACGAGCGTTGAGGACGAGGTTCTTGAGCGTCATGCTCACGCCTACTTGGCTTCTCGCAAAGAACTTCTCTAAGATTTATTGACATCCATCGTCTTTCGTATCATGTTGAGGGGCGGGTTTTCAATCGGTTACGGATCGCATGCGATTCCGTCGTTCGGTTGAGACCCGTCCCGCACTTTTTGAGGCAACAAGAAAGGAATCTGCATGTCTGAGTTTGCTGCCGGTCCTGCCGGTCGTATCGAGCGTGTCCGTACCCTGATGGCTGAGCGCGGCTACGACGCTATCGTCGTGCGCGACGAGGCCAATCTTCGTTGGCTCACGGGCGTGAAGGGCGTCTTCGACTACACCTTCGAGTTCCCGCACGCGGCGTTTATTACGGCTGACCAGTGCCTGTTCCATACCGACTCGCGCTACCTCAACAGCTTTGAGGAGAACACGCCCGCCGGCAGCCCCTGGGTCTACGACATGGACGAGGGCACCATCCCCGGTTGGGTCGCCGGCAAGATCGCGGCCAACAAGTGCCGCGTCTGCGCTGTCGAGGACGACATGCAGATCAACTTCTACCAGGGTATTCAGCGTGGACTGGAGGACCGTTCCGTTGCCTGCATGTTGCCGCTGATGCATGACGACATTCGCAAGATGCGCGCCATCAAGGACGCCGAGGAGATCGAGCTCATGCGCCATGCGCAGTCGATCACCGACGCCGCCTTCCAGCATATGCTCGGCTTTATTAAGCCCGGTATGACCGAGAAGCAGGTTCGCAACGAGCTCGAGAACTTTATGTTCGCCAACGGTGCCGACAGCCTGGCCTTCGGCTCCATCGTGGCGAGCGGTCCCAACACCGCCAACCCGCACGCCGTGCCGAGTGACCGCGTGATCGAGAAGGGCGACTTCGTCCTCATGGATTACGGTGCGGGCTACTGCGATTATCGTTCCGACATGACGCGCACCGTCGTGATGGGCGAGCCTACCCAGGAGCAGCTCGACCTGTACGCGCTCGTGCGCCGCACCCACGAGGAGTGTGTCGCCGCCATCCATCCGGGCGTCGAGGGCAACGACATTTTCAAGCTTTCCAAGAAGATCATCGGTGATGCCGGCTATGGCGATTACTACAACCATGGCCTGGGTCACGGTGTGGGCATCGACATCCACGAGCTGCCCAACTTTAACCGCAGCAAGAATATCATCGAGGTCGGCTCGGTTGTCACCATGGAGCCCGGCGTGTACCTGCCCGGTGTGGGCGGCGTGCGCCTGGAGGACTACGGCGTGGTCACCGAGAACGGCTACGAGCCCTTCACCAAGACCCCGCACGACCTGCACGTTATCGATTGCTAGCCCATTTCGATAGATTTTTGGGCGGGGCGTTCGAAATGATTCGGGCGCCCCGCGTTCTCTTTTTATGCGCTCGCTGCAGGCGCCGTCTGCAAGTGTATAATTTCGGTCGTATGTAATTTGGACGCTTGTGCGTTCTGCCCATAACAAGAAAGGTCGCTATGCCTACCATTTCTACCGCCGACTTCAAGAACGGCCTCGGTCTCCGCATTAAGGACAAGGTCTACACCATCGTCGAGTTCCAGCATGTCAAGCCGGGCAAGGGCGGCGCGTTTGTGCGCTACAAGACCCGCGACATCAAGAGCGGCCGCGTCGTCGAGAACACCTGCAACGCCGGCACCAAGTTCGAGAGCGTCATGCTCACCACCCGTGAGTTCCAGTACCTCTACAACGATGGCACCGACTACATCTTCATGGACAACGAGTCCTATGAGCAGGTTCCCGTTCCCGAGGACATGGTGGGCGAGAACTCCAAGTGGTTGCGCGAGAACGACATCTGCCAGCTGCTCTTCGCCGACGATGAGCTCATGGGCGTGACCCCGCCGATGTTCATCGAGACCACCATCGTCCAGACCGACCCGGGCTTTAAGGGCGACACCGTCCAGGGTTCCACCAAGCCGGCCACGATCGACACCGGCGCTGTCATCCAGGTCCCCATGTACCTCAACGAGGGCGAGGTCATCAAGGTTGACACCCGCGACGGCAAGTTCGTCTCCCGCGTCTAGCAACCAACTCTTCTAGGAGGACTCATGCCCCAGGAAATCAAGATTGACGGCATCGGCATTTCGCCCGATGTTCTGACCGCCATCGTCTCGCGCGCCGTGTCGGATGTCGAGGGCATCGCCTCCGTTGGCGTCAAGGACCTTGCCACCAACCTTGTCTCCATGATGCTCTCGTCCAAGGCCCCGGCTTCCGAGCCGGCGGTCGAGGCCGAGGTCATCGGCGACAAGCTCGCACTCACCGTGCGTGTCGTGGTGTTCTTTGGCTATCCGTTCAAGAAACTCGCCGAGGCCGTTCGCGCCGCCGTGGTCGCCGCCATCGATGCCCAGGTGGGCGTCGAGGTCGAGCGCGTTGACGTTTGCATTGACGGCCTCGTTTTCCCCAAGGAGTAACCTTTGAGCCTTAAGGTTTATCGCGGGCGCACGCTTGCCCGCAGTCAGGCGCTGCAGCTGCTGTTCCAGGCCGAGGCCACGGATAGCCCGCTCGAGCGCGTCCTCGAGGGCGATTTCCTGATCTCGAAGGGTCCCCTCGACCCCTATGCGCTGGAGCTTTGCCGCGGTGCCTACGAGCACATCGATCGCATCGACTGTGCCCTGCGCGCCGTCGCCAAGAACTGGGATCTTATGCGCATGCCCGGCGCCGACCGTAACCTGCTGCGTATCGCCGTCTACGAGATGCGCTTCCTCACCGACGAAGAGGTCTCGGACGCTATCGTGATCAACGAGGCAGTCGAAATCGCAAAGGCTTATGGTACCGACCAGTCCGCGTCGTTTGTCAATGGCGTGCTGGGCAAGATCGCTCGCAGCGAGGAGCTGCCGGGCGAGGACCTGTACCAAGAGCTGCTGGCCGAGGATCGCGCTCGCGAGGAGGCACAGGCTGCCGAGGCGGCCGCCAAGGTCGCCGCCGCTCAGGCTGCCGCTGGTGTACTTGCCGAGGATGCGGACGCTGCTGAGGCCGTCGAGGCCGACTCCGTCGAGGAGTAGCCATGCCAGAGGGTTCCGTCCGCAACTTCGATGAGATCTCGGATCGCCTGGACCAGATTATCGCCACCGTTCGCTCCAAGGATACGTCCTTGGAGCGTTCGCTCGATTTGTTTGACGAGGCGATTGAGCTGGGCTCCCGTGCGGTCGATATGGTCGACAAGTTTGAGCTGACGCCGCGTGAGGCCGACAAGCTCGAGCAGGAATACGATGAGGATGCGGCAAACGAGTCCCAAGATAGACAGGCTGCATCCCCGGATACGAATGGTTGATGGCATTCATGAAACGCGTGCGTCTCGATGACGAACTGATTTCACAGGGCATCTGCGCCGATCGCGCGGATGCCCTTCGCACTCTTATGGCCGGCTTGGTTTCGAGTGGCGGTGAGCGTTTGACCTCTCCGGGGCTCAAGGTGACGCCGGGCCTGCCACTGCACGTTAAGGGGCGCATTCCGTACGTTGGGCGCGGCGGCCTTAAGCTCGAGGGTGCGCTCGATGCGTTTGGGATTGATCCGACGGACCTTGCTTGCCTCGATGTGGGCTGCTCCACGGGTGGCTTCACTGATTGCCTGCTCAAGCGCGGCGCTGCGACCGTTGTCTCGGTCGACGTGGGCCGTGCCCAGTTCGACTGGTCGCTTCGTCAGGACGATCGAGTGACGCTCCACGAGCGCACGAATGTGACGCAGCTGCCCGAGCTCGGCTACGGCGGCGCTATCGATCTGGCCGTGTGCGATGTGTCGTTTACGAGTATCGCGAATATCATCGACGCCGTGCTGGCGTGCCTGAAGCCTTCGGGTTCGTTTTGCACGCTCGTAAAGCCGCAGTTTGAGGCTCCGGCTGCGCTGGTGGGCGAGGGCGGTATCGTGACCGACCCTGTCGTGCGTGTCGACACGCTTGTTGCGGTAATCGAGTTGTTTGCCGCGAAGGGCCTCTTCCCGGTCGACGTGTGCGTGTCGCCCATCCATGGCGCCAAGGGCAACGTTGAGTTTTTCCTGTACGGCACGAGACTTGTCCCCGGCGAGCGCTCCGATGACGAGTTGCAATCCCAGGTATCGGCTTTGAGCGAGAAAGCTGCAACGCTATGAAGGTCTTTCTGGTTCCCAATTACTACAAGCAAGAGGCTGTCGAGAGCGGCCTGATGCTCGAGCTTTGGCTTTCGCGCCAAGGCTATGAGGTCGCATGGGCCGCCGACCAGCGCTCCAAGATTCAGAGCACGCCCGATGTTGACGATGCCGACCTGGTCATTACGCTCGGCGGCGACGGCACGTTGCTGCGCGCCGCCCGTATCCTCAATTACCGCGAGATTCCCATTTTGGGGCTTTCCTATGGTCACCTGGGCTTTTTGACGGCGGCCAGTCCTGAGGAACGCGATATTTTGCAGGTTGTGAGCGATGCCCTGTCCGGTGAGCTCCACGTGAGCCGCCGCGCCACCATCGCCGCGGATATCGTCTCGGTGCGCGATGACGGCACGAAGGACGTCGTGCGCACGTTTGCCCTCAACGATATGGCGCTTACGCGCGGGCCCCTGTCCGATATGGTCGAGTTTGACATCACGGTGTCCGGCCATCATATCGATCGCCTGCGCGGTGACGGTGTCGTCGTGTCGACGGCGACTGGCTCCACCGGCTACGCGCTTTCTGCCGGCGGCCCTATCGTGAGCCCCGATTACACGGGCATGGTTTGCGTGCCCATCGCTCCGCATACCATTCAGGCTCGAGCCTTCTTGACCTCGCCAAGCGATGTCGTCGAGATCTTTATGTCCGATGACCGCCCGAGCGTGCCGGCCATCGCCATCGACGGACAGTTTATCACCTGCGACGGCACCGTCGAGAGCGTGGCTGTGCGCCGTGGTCCCGGCGACGTGTTGCTACTCGATTACGGCCCCGAGAGCTTCTACAACTCGGTGAGCCGCGTTTTCTACGGAGTCCGTCATGATCGATGAGCTGCAGGTTTCCAACATTGCACTCATTCGCGAGGCTACGCTGGTGCCGAGTGCCGGCCTGACCGTCCTGACCGGCGAGACCGGTGCCGGCAAGACCGCGCTGCTGTCTGCCCTCAAGCTCATTTTGGGCGAGCGCGCGGATTCGTCGACGGTGCGCGAGGGCGAGGCGCTGGCGAGCGTTGAGGCTCGACTGTTCGACGGCCCGCACGACGCCGAGGGCTTCACCGTGCAGCGCAGCCTTTCTGCCGAGGGCCGCAGCCGCGTGAAGATCGATGGCCGTATCGCCAGCGTTCGTGAGCTTTCGGAGCGCGTGGGCGTGATGATGGACCTGTGCGGTCAGCACGAGCATCAGCGCTTGCTCGACCCGGCGCACCACGTTGCCATGGTCGACGCGTGGGCGGGCCGTTCGGCGCTCGAGGCGCTCGACCGTTACCGCACTTGTTTTAAGGCATCGCGCACCGCTGCCAAGGAGCTTCGCCGTGTTGAGGATGCCTCGCGCGCGCAGGGGAGTCGCGTCGAGGAAGCGCGTTTTGCCCTCGAGCGTATCGCCGAGGTCGATCCCAAGCCAGGCGAGTACGAGGAACTCGAGGAGCTGCTGCCGCGCTCGGAGCACGCCGAAGTCTTGGTGGCCACCGCCAACGAGGCCCATGCATCGCTTGCTGCTGAAGGTGGAGCGCTCGATGCTGTGAACAGCGCTGTAGCCGAGCTTTCGCGCATGGCGACCGTCGATCGCAAGCTAGGCGATATCGCCGACGCGCTTTCGGACGCCTGCATATCACTCGAGGATTGCGCCAATGAGCTGCGTGCTTATCGCGATGGCGTTGCGTTTGATCCTCGTGAGCTCGCTCGTATGCGCGAGCGTTATTCCGACCTCAAGGGTCTGCTTCGCCAGTGGGGCCCCACCATGGACGATGTCTTCGCCATGCGCGACCGTTCGAAAGAACTGTTAGCGCTGGTAGATGATGGCGATGAGCAGATTAGGAAGGCGCGCGAAGCGCTTGGTGCGGCTGAGCGTGAGCTGTTCGCCGCCGCTAAGGCGCTGAAGCGTGCGCGCAATACGGCTGCCCCGCGTTTTTGTCACGAGGTTGGCCGTCAGATGGCACGACTGGAGATGGGCGGCGCCGAGCTGGTCTGGGAGTCGCGCGATTTGCCGCGCGCCGAGTGGACGCCTGCGGGTCCTTCGAGCTACGAGCTGCTCTATCGCAGCGGTGCTGGTCTGACGCCGCGTCCCTTGCGTCGCATCGCCTCGGGTGGCGAGCTTAGTCGCGTGATGCTGGCGAGCAAAGTGGTCCTGGGTAATGCCGACGGTGTCGATACGCTCGTATTCGATGAGGTCGATGCCGGTGTCGGCGGCTCCACCGCTCGTGCATTGGCCGGCGTGCTGGCCGATCTCGCCGCTACGCATCAGGTGATCGTCGTAACTCACTTGGCGCAGGTCGCCGTCATGGCCGATAAGCATTACGTGGTCAGCAAGGAGCCGGGCGATGTTCCTCAGACGCACCTGGACGAGGTAGCCGGTGAGGCTCGAACCGCCGAGATCGCCCGCATGCTGAGTGGTGACCAATCGGAGGCCAGCCTGGCCCATGCAAGGCAGATGCTCGAAGAAGCGCGAGGGTAATTAAGCCCCACCACGTGCTTGTTCAGAGCCGTTCGCCACGAAATGGGGCTATCTACTACGTTTAATAGGGCACCGGCTTCCATGCCAAAACTTGTAAAAAGAAAACCGCAGGTAGAACGCCTGCGGTTTTCTTTGTTTTGGGTGTATGGTTGGCGCAAGCGGTTTAAACGTAGTAGATAGGCACGTTTCGTGGCAGACGGCGCCTTTCGGCTCCCTAAGTTGCCTACTCCACGACCTTATCCGGCTGGATGAGCTCCTCGTAGTAGCTGATGTGCTCGCGCGCGTCCTCGATTTCGGGCAGCAGGAAGTTGTAGATGACCTCTATGATCATCGTGGCGCTCATCTTGGAGAACGCGAAGTCGCCCGTTGTCAGCAGCGCCTCGTGGTTCACCGTATTAAAGGTATAGTCGGCTAGGCGCGCGAGCGGGGATTTGTTGTCACCGCTGATGACGACTACGGTGGCGCCAGCCTCGCGTGCGGCCTTGGCCATGCGGTTAAGACGGCGCGATTTGCCGGAGTTCGAAATCAGCACGATGACGTCTCCGGGCTTTAAGGTCAATGCAAAGCCGATCGAGGTTTCGCTGATGGTGCTTGCCATGCAGCGCAGACCAAGCTGCGAAAACTTAAACGTCGCATCAAGTGCTACCGCGTTTGTATTGCCCACGGCGGCGAACTCGATAACGCCGGCATTCTTAAGCGCATGTACAACAGCTGCCAGCGTATCGTGGTCGATGCCGTCGATAGTCGCATTAAGCTCGCTCACTTTGGCGGCGAGGATGTTCTTAAGACTCTGCTCCATGTTGTCGAGCGATACTTCGTCGGTCAGGCCCTCATTACGCTGGCTTTCCAAGTCGCGCGCCAGCGAAAACTGAAAGCTGCGGAAGCTGCCAAAGCCCAACTTGCGGCAAAAGCGTGAAACCGTCGCCTCGGACGTGGCGGCGGCTCGTGAGAGCTGGGCGGCCGTCAGGCGCGGCGCCTCGGACTGGTGCTCCAATATATAGTCGACAATGCGCTGCTCGGATTCGCTGTATCCCTTGTGGGTGCTAATAAGGGAGAGCGCGCTCTTGCTGCTATCTGTCATGGATGGCTCCTGGTTGGCATGAAAATCGGACTTTTTTTAATGCCATAGTATACGGGCATTTTCGATTACAAGATACACCTTGCCGTTTCAAGCGTTGATGGTAAACTTTCATCGACCGTTTACGGTCGTGAAAGAACCTTTCACCGGAGAATTGCGCCTTGTCTCTTCTCACGCAAGCGGTGGGTTGGTATCTTTCAGTTGTGGAAAAGCGCGCCACGAGGCGCGTGTAGGGGAGCGCCCGCGGGCGCAGAACTCAAGAAGGAGGGACACATGGCTAAGTTTGACATCATTGCCGCCACCGGTTGCCCGACCGGTATCGCGCACACCTTCATGGCGAAGGAGGCGCTGGAGAAGGCAGCTGCCGAGCGCGGTCTGACCATTAAGGTCGAGACCCATGGCCAGGTCGGTGTCGAGAACGAGCTCACGAAGGGTGAGATCGCCGGTGCCAAGGCCGTCGTCGTCGCAGCCGATAAGGATGTCCAGGCGGAGCGTTTCGCCGGTAAGCCCATGGTTTCCGTTGGCGTTTCCAAGGCCCTGTCCGTCGAGGCCGCCGGTAAGCTGATTGACCGCGCGCTTGCCGCCAAGGGCGACGGCTCGGTTGCCGCCGCTGCCGATGTCGAGGATGAGGTCGAGGAGAAGGAATCTATCGGCCACGTCATCTACAAGCACCTCATGAACGGCGTCAGCCACATGCTGGTCTTCGTCGTCGCCGGTGGTGTCCTGACCGCCGTTTCGTTCCTGTGGGGCATCACGTCCTTCGATTCGACGGCGTCTGACTACAACACCTTCGCCGCGATGCTCAAGATCATCGGCGGCATTGCCATGAACCTCATGGTTCCCGTGCTTTCCGCTTATATCGCCGAGTCCATCGGTAAGCGCCCGGCGCTCGTCCCCGGCTTCGTCGCCGGCATGATCGCCATCCAAGGTCTGCCCGTTAACGCCGAGACCGGTATGATCGACGCCGGCGGCGCTGGCGTGGGCTTCGGCTTCCTGGGCGGCATCGTCGGCGGCTTCCTCGCTGGCTATGTCATCCTGCTGCTCGAGAAGGTCTTTGCCGGTCTGCCCAAGAACCTGGACGGCCTCAAGGCTATCTTCCTGTACCCGCTGTTCTCGACGGCTATCGTCGGTCTCGTGATGCTCGGCATCTCCGGCCCCATGGCTGCCATCAACACCGCCATGATGGACTTCCTCAAGGGCCTGTCCGCTTCTGGCGCCGTCGTCCTGGGTCTTGCCATCGGCTGCATGTGCGCCTTTGACATGGGTGGCCCGGTCAACAAGGCTGCCTACGTCACCGGTACCGCTATGCTTACCGAGGCCTTGGCCGCTGGTGTCGGTACCGACACCTACAACTTCGGCACCAACTTCATGGCTGCCGTCTCCGCCGCTTGCATCGTTCCGCCGCTGATCACCACCTTTGCCGTCGTTGTCGGCAAGAAGTACTTCAGCCAGGAGGATCACGACGCCGGTGTCGTCAACCTCATCCTTGGTTGCACCCACATCACCGAGGGCGCCATTCCGTTCATGACCAAGAACATCTGGCCCGTCATGCCCATCATGATGCTCGGTTCCTCCATCGCTTCGATCCTGACCATTATGTTCAACGTTCACGATCCGGCGCCCCACGGTGGCTTCCTGGTCCTGCCCGTTGTCGAGAACGGTCCGCTGTGGGTCCTCGCTATCCTCATCGGCGCTGTGGTCGGTGGCATCCTGTTCGTGGCCTTCAAGAAGTATGACTTCGAAAAGAACCAGAAGGCCGCTCCTGCAGCCAAGCCGGCTGAGGCCCCCAAGGCCGCTGCTGTCGAGGCCCCCAAGGCCGAGGCTGCCGACTTCGTGAAGGTCGAGAACGTCTTTGTCGCCGAGAACTTCGCTTCTCGTGACGAGGCCCTGAGCTTCGTCTCCAATCAGGCCGTCAAGGCCGGTCTCGCCGGCGACGCCGATGCCGTGATGAACGCCTTCCTGGCCCGCGAGGCCGAGGGCACCACGGGCATGATGGAGGGCTTCGCCATCCCGCATGCCAAGTCCGATGCCATTACCGAGGCCGCCGTCATCGTCGTCAAGGACGAGTCCGGCGTGACCGGTTGGGATACCATGGACGGCGCTCCCGTCAACGTGGCCATCGCCCTGCTCATCCCGGGCGCTCAGGCTGGCACCACGCACCTCAAGATCCTGTCCAAGGTCGCCGAGGCGCTCATGGACGAGGACTTCCGTGCCACCGTCAAGGGTTCCACCGACGCCGCTGAGATCGCCAAGACGATCAACGCCCGCCTGGTCTAATCCAGCAGTTAGCGAATAATATCGCCCCTTGTAACAAAGGCGGAGACCCTCTCCAGGGCCTCCGCCTTTTTTCATCCCGCCCATAAGTTGCGGTGAAATAGGGACTGTTTAAACGATTCAACCCCAAATTCAGTCCCTATTTCACCGCAACTTACAAAAGGGTATAGATAGGCCCCATCAACTAGTTCAACCAGGCGAACAAAAATCAGCCAGAATTCCGTTTGCACGATATTGCTCTGGACCGACTGAGTTTCCGCAGCTCGCCTGCCGGGCGGGGCGGTTAAGTTTGTCGCGAGTTCCGCACGCAAAGGAAAGCACTTAATGTGCTTTCCGTCTTGCGCAGGACTGTAGAGCAGCAAACTTAACCGCCCCGCCCGGCAGGCGAGCGTGCAGGAACGACATCTGTCCAACAATTCGTGCGAAACATAATGAAAAACCGTTTGATGTGAGTTAATATAAACAACGTCGTGAATCTGACTCCTGCCGCATGCACGACAGGGGTTAAACACAAAAAAGGAGTCAATTATGGTTTCTGAGAAGGCTACCCTCGTCAATCCGCAGGGTCTTCACATGCGTCCGGCCGGCCTCTTCGCCTCCACCATGGGCAAGTACGCCTGCGACGTGACTGTCGTCACCCCCGAGAAGGAGGTCAACGGTAAGTCCCCGATGGCCCTCATGGCTGCTGGTATCCCCTGTGGCACCGAGGTTGAGGTTAAGTGCGACGGCGCTGACGAGGCCGAGGCTCTGGCTGCTGCCATCGAGCTCATCAAGAGCGGTCTTGGCGAGTAGAACTCAAACGGGTCGCATGTTGAACAATTAAGTTCATACTTGGGGGCGCAGTGACCTGTATCAAGGTAGCTGCGCTCTTTTGTCATGGATATGGCAAAACGCTTTATCACATGACACGGAGAGAGGAATGGGAATGTATCAGGGAGTCAACGCATCCGAGGGCATCGGTATCGGCACCGTCATGGTCGCCGTCGATCCCGACTTGACGTTTGAGCCGCACGAGGTCGCCGATTCGGCAGCCGAGAAGGAGCGCTATCAGGCCGCTCTTTCGGTCTTCTGCGAGAAGACTCAGGCTCAGGCCGACCACATGAAGGAGACGGTGGGCGAGGCCGAGGCCGAGATCATGAGCGGACACATCGTCCTGGCTCAGGATCCGGGCATGACCGACGCCATCAACGCCGCCATTGACGGTGGCACCTGCGCCGAGCAGGCACTCATGGACACCTCGACCATGTTCGAGAACATGTTCCTGTCCATGGACGACGAGATGTTCCGTCTGCGCGCGGCCGACATCGCCGACATCCGCACCGGCATTCTGGCCGAGCTGCTGCACGTGGAGGTCGTCGACCTCTCCGTCCTGCCCGAGAACACCGTCGTTGTCGTGCATGACCTTACGCCGTCCATGACCGCCACGATCGACAAGGCTCACGTTGCCGGCATCGTCACCGAGACCGGTGGCCGTACGTCGCACTCCGCGATCATCGCCCGTGCCCTCGAGATCCCGGCCGTCCTTTCGGTTTCCAACAGCTGCACTGCGCTTCGCAACGGCATGACCGTCATCGTCGACGGCGGCAAGGGCATCGTTGAGGCCGATCCCGACGAGGAGACGCTTGCCGCCTACACCGCCAAGGCCGAGGCCTTCGCTGCCGAGAAGGCAGCCCTCGAGGCCTTCCGCGGCAAGCCTTCTGTGACTGCCGACGGCATCAAGAAGATCATCGCCTGCAACATCGGTAACCCCGATGACGTTCCCAACGCGCTCGATCACGACGCCGAGGCCATCGGTCTGTTCCGCTCCGAGTTCCTGTTCATGGACTCTGCCGAGCTTCCTTCCGAGGAGGAGCAGTTCAACGCTTACCGCAAGGTCGCCAGTGCACTCAAGGGCGCTCCTGTCATCATCCGTACGCTCGACGTGGGTGGCGACAAGGAGATCCCGTACCTGCACATGGTCAAGGAAGAGAACCCCTTCATGGGCTTCCGCGCCGTGCGCTACTGCCTGGCCAACCCCGATCAGTACAAGGTCCAGCTGCGCGCCCTGCTGCGTGCCAGCGCCTTTGGCGACGTCAAGATCATGATTCCGCTCGTCACCTGCGTCGAGGAGGTCTTGGCCGTCAAGGAGCTCGTCGAGGAGTGCAAGGCCGAGCTGACCGAAGAGGGTCGCAAGTTCAACGAGAACATCGAGGTCGGCATCATGGTCGAGACGCCTGCTGCGTCGCTGCTCGCTGACCGCCTGGCCGAGGTCGCCGACTTCTTCTCCATCGGCACCAACGACCTGATCGGCTACACCATGTGCGCCGACCGTGGTAACGACACCATTTCCAACCTGTACCAGGTGTACTATCCCGCCGTGCTCCGCTCGCTCAAGAACATCATCGAGAGCGGCGTGAAGGCCGGCATCATGGTCGGTATGTGCGGCGAGGCCGCTGCCGATCCGCTGCTCGAGCCGCTGCTGATCAGCTGGGGCCTGGAGGAGTTCTCGATGAGCGCTCCGTCCATCCTGCGCGCCCGCAAGACCATCAGCCAGTGGACCAAGGCCGAGTGCGACGAGCTCGCCGAGAAGGCGCTCGCCTGCAACACCGCCGCCGAGGTCAAGGCGCTGCTCGAGTCTGCAGCTCGCTAATTTGGTATCAGAGGTAACCGCGTGGTTGGAATGGGCCGGCCACGCGGCCCTCACATATACAGGGGGTACTGTAAATGTTCTACACGCTAACCGCTAATCCGGCTGTCGACATGACGGTTTCGAGCTCTCCGCTCGAGCCCGACGAGAACGTCCGCACCGGCTCGGCCAGCTACACGGCCAACGGCAAGGGCCTCGACGTGTCCTTCGCCTTTAAGAAGATGGGCGTCGACACCGTCGCGCTCGGCTTCTTTGCCGGCTTCACGGGCAAGTTCATTGTCGAGGAGGTCATGAACCTGGGTTGCCTGTGCCGCCCGGTCTGGACCGACGGCATCACGCGTATCAACACCTACGTCAACGATGGCCAGCACGAGTACGGCATCCTGAACCCCGGCGCCCCGATCACGCCGGAGCACCAGAAGGAGCTCTACAACATCCTGGACACCGCGGGCGACCTTGAGTGCCTGATCGTCTCTGGTTCCGTGCCTCCCAAAGCTACGTCCGACTTCCTGGCTCAGGTCATGGAGCACGCTCAGGCCCGTGGCGCCGACGTCGTCCTGGACCTGTCCTCCGACAAGCTCAAGGAGCTTGCTCACAAGAAGCCGCTGCTCATCAAGCCGAACCATCACGAGATGAAGGCCATCTTCGGCGTGCCGGTCGACACCGACGACGAGGTCCGCGTTGCCATGAAGCTCGCCCACGAGGCTGGCGTTCAGAACGTGCTGCTCACCCGTGGCAGCCGCGGCGACGCCTACTTCTCCAACGGCGAGGACATCTGGTACGCCAAGCGTGAGTTCAACATCAAGCTGGTCTCTTCCGTCTGCGCCGGCGACTGCACCCTCGCTGCGTTCCTGCACAAGTGGTACAGGGATCGCGACAATGTCGAGGAGGCCATGAAGCTCGCCATGGCCACCGGTGCCAACGTTGCCGAGTCCGTGGGCATTGGCGACTTCGGTCACGTTGACGAGTACAGCAAGCGCGTTGCTGTCCGTAAGCTCGATCGCAAGTAAGCGAAAAGCGACAAATTTGTGCGCGTTCGGCGTCCCGGTTTTGATCGGGGCGCCGTTTTTTCGTGGGAAAAGTGAGATGAAACCGCCCTTCACCGCTTCCACACCGTTCGCCGAGTTGCTATAGCCTTTTGCCGAACCGTGGAATATACTTTCATTAACACGTTGCTTCGTGAAAGGAACATTCATGATTTACACGCTCACTGCAAATCCCGCTATTGACTACAACATCGCCTGCGACGGCCTGTCCGCCAATACCGTTACGCGCACCCGTAACGCGGTCTACACTCCCAACGGCAAGGGTCTCAACGTCTCGTTTACGCTCGATCACTACGGCGTCGACACCACGATCCTGGGCTTCTTCGCCGGCTTCTCGGGCGAGTTCATCGTCAAGGGCGCCGAGGCCCTTGGCGTGCCCGTCAAGCCCGTGTGGACTGACGGCATCACGCGTGTCAACGTGTTCCTCAACGCCGGTCCCGACACCGAGTACAACATGGTCAACGCCGGTGCTGCCATCAACGAGGCCAACGAGCAGGAGATGTTTGAGCTCATCGACTCGCTCGACGACATGACCTGTCTGGTCATCAGCGGCTCGCTGCCCCCCAATACCTCCGAGGGCTTCCTGGCCGAGGTCCTGCGCCGCGTGAAGGCGAAAGGCGCCGAGTTCGTGCTCGATATCTCGAGCCATCAGCTGGCTGACCTCATTGCCATGGAGCCGTTGCTCATTAAGCCCAACGACGACGAGCTGCTCGACATCTTTGGCATCAAGGTGAGCGGTGGCGACGACGAGTCCGTCAAGCGCGCGATGGCCGAACTGCACGCCAAGGGCGCCAAGAATGTGCTGCTGACCCTCGGCGGCGCCGGCGCGTACTTCTCCAATGGCGAGCACATCTGGTTTGCCAACCGTACCTTTGAGGTCAAGCTGCTGTCGACGGTCTGCGCCGGCGACTCCTCGCTCGCTGCCTTCCTGTCCGTGTGGCACGATGCTCCCGAGCGCGTCGAGGACGCCCTGCGCCTTTCGATGGCCACCGGCGCCAACGTGGTCGAGTGCCCGGGTCTGGGCGATTTTGCCAAGGTGGATGAATACAAGAAGAACATCGAAGTTCGCCAGGTCTGCTAGCCGTATCGAAAAACCGTTGCCGAACACCCGCTTTGGATCTCCGAGGCGGGTGTTTTTTTGCACGCTGAACGTATATGGCGTCTGCCGACTCGTTTTATCGAATCGACGACGCGATTGCGTGTGCGCTCTTTCTCGTTTCTTGTTAGACTTCTTGAGAACCATCGATTTACGCTCGAAAGTGCAGGAGGCTATAGGCATGTGTAATGTTTCGCTCAACGGTGCGCAGCCGACCGATGCCTCCATCCGTGTCCTGCGTGCGCTTGAGGCAGCCGGTCTTGAGGCTTGGTATGTAGGCGGTTGGGTACGTGATGCCCTGATGGGGTGTCCCAGCCACGATGTTGACATGTGTTGCAGCGGCCTGTGGCAGGAGTCCAAAGCGGCGCTCGAGGCGGCTGATATTGCCGTGATTGAGTCGGGCATTAAATTTGGCGGCATCACGGCCATTTGCGATGGCGAGCGCATTGAGGTCACCACCTACCGCCTGGACGGCTTTTACACCGATGGTCGCCATCCCCAGAGTGTGGAGCGCGCGGCGTCGCTTGAGGACGATCTGGCGCGTCGCGACTTTACCGTTAACGCTATGGCCTGGCATCCCGAGCGCGGTCTTGTCGACCGCTACGATGGCCAGGGCGACCTGGAGCGCAAGCTCATCCGCGCCGTAGGAGATCCCAAGCGTCGTTTTAACGAGGACGCGCTTCGCATGCTGCGCGCGGTACGTTTTGCCTGCCGTCTGGATTTTATGATCGAGCCTAAGACCAAACAGGCGCTTGCCGAGTGCGCGCCGTTGCTCGATGCCGTGGCACGCGAGCGCGTGGGTATTGAGCTTGAGGGCATCCTTTCGACCGGCCACGGGGGAGACGCGATGCTGCGCTATCCCGAGCTTGTTTGCGCCGCCGTGCCCGAGCTCGCGCCCGCTCGCGGGTTTGACCAGCGCAGCGTCTACCATGCGTTTAACGTCTACGAACATATTGCCCGCGTGCTGACGGTGGCAGGGGAGCTGGCGCTGTGCGATGGCGTCTCGCCCTCGTCGAGTCTTATGTGGGCGGCGTTTTTGCACGACGTTTCCAAGCCCGATTGCTTTACGGTCGACCACGCCGGCAGTGGACACTTCTACGGTCATCCCGAACTCGGCGCCAAGAAGGCGCGTGTCATCATGGATCGCCTGGCGCTCTCGCACGATTTGGTGCGCGATGTGTGCCTGCTGATCAAATACCATGACAAGCCGCTGCGCCCCGAGCGCTCTTGCCTGCTCAATATGATGCGCGCGCTCTCTGGCGAGGGCATCGATACGCCGCGTCTGATGGACGAGCTCATGGACCTTAAGCGTGCCGACACACTCGGCAAGGCACCTTCGTGTTTTTATTACGTCGAGACGATCGAGGAGATGCGCGCGCTGGCTCACGAGCTGCTTGCGGCGGGGGAGCCCTATACGCTTAAGATGCTTGCCATCAATGGCGGCGACTTGATTCGCGCCGGCGTCAAGCCCGGGCCGGAACTGGGACAGCTGCTCAACGCCGCCCTCGACGCTGTGATCGAGGACAATGTCCCCAACGAACGCGAAGCCCTCCTGACTCACCTGCACCTTGGATAATCATCCTTCGGTCCCGTCCCAAATGAGCTACCTATTTGACCTGCGTGTTCCATAACCTGCCGACAAAATTCGGGCAATTTGGAATTTCTTCTTGCGCTCGCGTTTTTTGTCCCGTAATATATTTCCTCGCAGCACGGCAGTGCAGATGTCATGTGGCCCGTTCGTCTAGCGGTTTAGGACGCCGCCCTCTCAAGGCGGAGATCACCAGTTCGAATCTGGTACGGGCTACCATGAATCTGAGACCCGGACTTCCCAAGGAAGTCCGGGTTTTTTATTTCCAAGCAAACCATCTGCAATTCCGATTTGGCCCAGAGCTTTACGTTCTGCTTGTGGCCCATGCGGGTACAATATGCAAGATATTTGGACGGTCAGAAGGAGCCTCATGAAGGAGTCCTCTCAGCATACATCTAAGCCCCAGGTCGAGGTTGAGGCCTCGGGCGGCGATGACAACAAGGGTGCACGTCGCGGTGCCATTTTTATCGGCGTCGTGCTGGTTGGCTATATCGTTTATCTGATTGCGACCGGTCAGATGGGACAGTTCTGGGCTGCCATGTCGAGCGTCCAAGCGCCGTGGCTCGTTGCTGCATGCTTTTGCATGTTCCTGTACCTGTTCTTTGGCATCGTTGCCTATGCAATCGCCGTCTGGCTCGATCCCAATTCGCCCGTCGGCATTCGCGACCTGATCTCGGTCGAGGCGAGCGGTATCTTCTTTGGTAACCTGACGCCCATGATGATGGGCTCCACGCCTGCCCAGATCTACCGCCTGACCAAGGCGGGCCAAAACGTTGGCGAGGCCGGTGCCACGCAGTTCACGCGCTTCATCGTGTATCAGTTTGGCCTCGTTGCCTGGGGCGCCATTCTGCTGCTTGCCCGCATGCCGTTTTTCGCCGAGCGCTACGGCGACATGACGCTGCTGTGCGTCTTTAGCTTTGGCGGTCACTGCTGCATTCTGCTCGGCATCTTTGCCGTCGCGCTCATGCCCAAGACCGTCACGCGCGTCGCGCACTGCATCATCAATTGGCTCGAGCGAATGGGCGTCTCGGCCACCAAGATCGAGGGCTGGCGTACGTTTGTCGACGGCGAAATCTACTCGTTCTCCGAGAAGTTCAAGCTTTCGGCCGGTCACTTTTCGTCCATGCTGCTCACGGTGGTCATCACCATGTTGCAGCTGGCGTTTTTCTACCTCGTGCCGTATTTCCTGATGCTTGCCTTTGGCCACCACGAAGTCGACTTTTTCTCGGTCATGGCTGCGAGCGCCTTTGTTCAACTCCTGAGCTCTGCTGTTCCCCTGCCCGGTGGCACCGGCGGTGCAGAGGGTGGCTTCGCGCTGTTCCTGGGTCATTTCTTTGGATCGGCGTCGACCGCCGGTTATCTGCTGTGGCGCCTCATTACGTTTATCGCGCCGACTATTTTGGCCGCGCCCCTGCTGGGCCTTAAGAGCGCTCACAACGAGAGTATCCATGCACGTTGGGATCGCGTGATGCGCAAGCTCGGACGAACGCCTCAGACGTCCTCTAAGCCTGCAAAGCCCCATCCCGTGCATGCGGTTACCGTGGATCCCAATCAGCATGCTCAGAAAGCTTCTGGAGCCGCCAAACCGGCGCATAAGGCCTATGTGCGCCAGACGGGTGACGGCATCCGTGTGTCCCCGGCTGCTTTGAACAAAAAGAAACACCCTAAGGCGTAATAGTTGGTCGTGCGTTCTTCATGTTGCCGGGCATTTTTGTGCCGGATGGGGGATAATCCTCTTACGTAGATTAACTCTCATCTGTTGATGAATGTTCGCATTCCGAAGGGACACGTCCATGGCCACCATCAAACCGCGCCTCGACCGCCGCATCGTTCGCAGCCGCAATGCCATCCTGTCTGCGTTTGAGCGCTTGTTGATGGATAAGCCGCTTTCCGACATTACGGTGAGTGCCATCGCGCGTGAGGCAAATGTCGACCGCAAGACCTTTTACGTACACTTCGGTACGGTTGACGGCCTGCTCGATGCCATCGCCGTTGATGTGGTGGAGATGATTGCCGACTCGGTCGAGAAAACGCTAGCTTCCATGGACGGCGACACGAACGAGCGTGCCCTCGGAGCGGCGGCAACGTTTTTTAAGACCATCAACGAGGCGCTTTGCAATAACCTCGTGCTCAATCGCCAGCTCATTGAAAATATCCCGCTCGACGATTTTATGACGCGTTTGCGCGTGCCGCTCGAGCATGAGATTGCCGAGCGCGACTTGCTGCCCCGCGGCCTCAAGGACGAGATGTTCGACTATTATCTGGCGTTTTTGCTTTCGGGCATTATCGGCATTTACCGCACGTGGGCGCTCTCCGATGGCTCGGTGCCCATCGAGCGCATCTCGGAGGTCGCTAACAATCTGACGCTGAACGGACTATCGAGCCTGGAATCTCGTTTCGAATAGCACTAGCGCCTTATCCCCCCCCCTGAGTTGCGGTGAAATAAGGACTGAATAGGCCTTCTGTCGGCCTAAACACTCCCTATTTCACCGCAACTCAGGGGGATTGCATTACTGGTAGCGCAGGCACTCCACGGGGTCGAGTTTTGCTGCCCGGCGGGCGGGATAGAATCCGAAGATGACGCCGATGCCGACGGAGACCGCAAAGGCCAGCAGCACCGTGGCGATCGAAAAACTCGGCGTAATGGTACCGCTGGCACCGAGCTCGCCAAGCACGCCAAAGCTCTCGGCGAACATCGCTAGACCCCAGGCAAGCAGGTAGCCAATCAAAACACCCAGCAGGCCACCGGTGACGCACAGCGCCGAGGACTCGGCCAAAAACTGTGCGGTGATATCGCGACGGCTGGCACCCAAGGCTCGACGAATGCCAATCTCGCGGATACGCTCGGTCACATTGGTGAGCATCATGTTCATGATGCCGATACCGCCCACGAGCAGCGAAATGCTGGCAACGGCGCCCATGATGAGCGAAAACGCGCCCATAAAGGAATTGAGGGCGTCGATGGCGCTTTTCATTGAGGTCACCGATACGCTGTCATATTCGTCCTCGTCCGCGATGCCCTTCATGCTACGCACCTTGGATTCAATCGTCTTGCACAGCTCGTCCATGTCCGTGCCCTCGGCGGCGAGCGCCGTTACGCTGGGAAAAGAGGGGTTCTCGTCGCCAAACAGACCCGAGATGGTCTCGCGCGGCATGTATAGCGTGAGCGAGCCCATGGAGTCGTTACCGCCATCAATCACGCCGACAATCTGCACCTCGCCGTTCGACACCTTGATGGTCTTGCCCACCGCGTCCTGTTCGTTGCCGTACAGCTGATCCGCGCCGCCACGACTGATGAGCGCCACGCGTGCGCCGGATTGGGACTCGGCCTGGGTGTAGGTGCGTCCCGCGACGAGCTTGCTGGCGCCCACCGCGTCGAGCATGTCGCTGTCGACGCCCTGCGCCATGACGGTATAGCTTTTGTCACCGGCCTTGTACTCGGTATAGGCGCTGTCCACGATGCCAATCTGCTCGATCTGCGGCACCATTTTGCGAAGCTTCTCAACGTCCGACTCGTTGAGCTCTTGCGACGAATAAATCTGTACCATACGCGCGGCGTTGAGGCCTAGGCTGTTGACCAGGCTGTTTTGGATGCCGCCGATAAGCGAGGTCATGGCAATGACGGAGGCAATGCCAATGACGATGCCCAAGATGGTGAGTAGGCTGCGCCCCTTATTGGCCTCGAGGGAGTGAAGGGCTTCTTGGATAAGGTCGTGCGTGCTCATACCTTCACTCCTTTCATCGGATTGGCGTGTGCGGAAATCATGGGCAGGTTATCAATGGCGCCGCGCAGGGTCTGCGGCGCGTGCGCGATGTACGCGCCGTCGTGGATCCGGCCGTCGCGAATGGTTACGGCACGGTCGGCCTCGGCGGCGATACCGGGATCATGCGTGATGAGCACGATGGTCTTGCCGCGTTTCTGGAGTTTGTGGAAGGTCTCCATCACGAGCGCTCCGGTTGCGGAGTCAAGGTTTCCCGTCGGCTCGTCCGCCAGGATGATGGGCGGATCGTTGACGAGGGCGCGCGCGATGGCAACCCTCTGCATCTGTCCGCCCGAGAGCTCGGAGATGCGGTGGTCCCAGTGGTCGACCGGCAGCGTGACGGCTTGCAGCGCATGGACGGCGCGCATCTTACGCTGAGCCCGCGGCACGTTGGTGTACGACAGCGGCAGCATAACGTTTTCGATGACCGATAGGCGCGGCAGCAGGTTAAAGCTCTGAAAGACAAAGCCGATGCTCAGGGCGCGGACTTCGGTGAGCTCGTCATCGTCGAGCTCTGCCACGTTGAGGCCCTGCAGGTAATAATCGCCTGCCGTCGGCTTGTCCAGGCAGCCCAGGATGTTCATGAGCGTTGACTTGCCCGAGCCCGAAGGGCCGGTAATGGCCACGAACTCGCCGGGATTCACGGCCAGGCTCACGTTATGCAGGATATGGGCGCAGCCGGCTTCGCTCTCAAAAATGCGATGCACGTTGCGGATGTCGATGACGGGACGCATTACATGCCCTCGTCGGCAGACATGCTGCCAGAGTCGCCACCGTCGGCCGTCATACCTGCGCCGGTATCCACGATGAGGGTGTCGCCGTCGCGCAGTTTGGTGACCGGCACGTCCGCGTTAATCTCGTTGCCCTGGTCATCGCGCTTGACCTGCGTCTTTCCGACCACGGCATCGTTATCGTTTTGCGTCACGACGGTCACCTTGACGCGTCGGGTTTGTTTGCCTTCGCCGTCGGTTGCCACGTTGACGTAATAGTGCTCGCCATCCTCGGTCATAAGCGCCATGGTCGGCACCATCACTACGTCGTCGAGCTGTTCGGTCACCACCGAGACCTCGGCGGTCATACCCGGCTTGAGGCGCGCGTCGGGCGCTTCGATCAAAATATCGACGTTAAAGGTTACGCTGCCGCCGCCACCGTTGGCGGCGTCGGAGTTTGCCACCGAAGCGATTGCGGTGACCGTTCCCTGGCTCACGATATCGGGAAAGGCCGGATAGGTAACATTGGCGCTCTGCCCAACGGCGATTTTGGCGATATCCTTTTCACCCACCTGAACGGTGATCTTCATCTTGGAGAGGTCGGCGATCTGCATGCACTGCTTGCCGCCGCTCGTATCGCCTTCGCCCATAATCATGCCGCCCGTCACCGTGGCGCCGACCTTGGCGTTGAGCTCTACGATGCTGCCCGAGCTGGGCGCGGTCACGGTGCGCTCGGCAGCTTTGGCGTTGGCTTGGTCCAGGTTCGCCTGGGCCGAGGCCAGGTTGCGTTGGGCGCTCGAGACGGCACTCGTGTCGGCGGTGCCGCTGGCGCCACTCGCGCCTGCCGCATCTGTGTCAGTCGTCGGAGCGGCTTGGGCGGCAGCTACCGCTTTCTGTGCGTTGGCGAGGTCTTCTTGTGCGGCTGTCACCGCACGCTGCGCCTCGGCAACGTTTCGATCGAGCTCGTCGTTTTTAATGGTCATGAGCACGTCGCCCTCGTTGACGGACTGGCCGGCCTGCACGTTGATCGATGCCACCGTGCCGTCGACAGAAGGGGAGACCACCGAAGCCGAGATGGGCTTGAGCTGGCCCTTAGCCTCGACGGTGGTCGTAAACGTGCCCTCGGTGACCATGTCGGTCACCGGCCCGTCGGTACCTGCGGGCCGTGCGTTTATGACCAAGGTCACGACAACGGCGATGAGCACAATGGCTGCCACGACGCCGGCCGCAATGCCGCGTCGGATGAGCTTTTTGCGCCGACGCTCGGCACGCTTCGCCTTGAGCTTGGCATAGGCCTCTTCGTCAGAAATCTCGGTTGCATCGCTTGTGCTGCCGTTTTGCTGTGTGGCGTGCACGTTTGTAATGAGGGGAAGCGTTTCGGTGGCACCCTCGGGCGCTCGCTCGGGATCATTCGGTCCCGGGGTAGTAGTGGGGACATTCGACATGGCGTCTCCTTTATAGAAAGTTCCTCGATAAGTATATGCGCCCGTCGCGAGAGGCGGGCGCATTATGGCGGTATCTTTCGGAACTGTTAGATTGGAGCGTCAGTTCCCCGTTGTGTCAAGGCGTGTTTCCCTACGAGTGCACGACCACGCACAGACCGACGCTGATGCAGTCGTGGAGCGCCTTGGCATCGGCCAGGCGCAGGTTGATGCAGCCGTGGCTTCCGCACCATTTGTACGATTCGGCACTATCGAAACTCGAATCGTTTTGCCAGGTAGCGTCGTGGAAGCCGACCATATTGCCCTCGAACGGCATCCAGTAGCTGACCGGGCTCTCGTATTTGGGCTTTCCGGTCGTGGGGTCTTTGGCACCGATGAGCTTGCTTGCGCCGTCGTTGCTGTTGATCTGCCACACGCCCTCGGGGGTGGCGTCTTCGCCCGGTTTGCCGGAAATAAAATTGGCCTCCCACACGATATTGCCGTTCTCGTCGTAGTAGCGCGCGTGCTGCTCGGACAGGTCGACGTCGATATAGGCCTTCCAATCGGGCTCGCCCTTGGCGGTAAACGTGTCAGCCTTCTTGGAGTACGAAATCTCGATATCGCCGGTCTGCTTGTTATTGATAGCGTCCTCGACCTGCTTGGCGAGCGCGTCGCTATCGATGGACCAGCCAAAGTCGCCGCCCTCGACAGCGCACTCCTTACCGTCGGCGCGTGTCCACCAGCGGGTGGAGCCCACGGTGTTAAAGCCGTTGGCGAGCTCGGCGGCCCAGCTGCTGATCTGCGACGTATCGAGCGTGGGGTTGGCCGGATCGGCAAAGCTAATCCACTGCAGCACCGAGCTGCCGTCCACCTTGCCGGCATCATTGCCGTTGAGCTTAAGGGTCACGTTGACGCCCAGGAAGTTGTTGGCAGCATCGCATGCAGCCTGAATCTGGTCGTTGGTGAGGGTGCCGTTGAGCGGTTCGTAGGCGTCGTTGCCGATCTTGGTGATATCAACGTTTTCGGCGAGCGACGCGAGCTCGATCTCGGCATATTTGATGACATGCTCGCGGTTGATCTTCTCGTTGGAACGGGCCTTCTCAACGGTGAACTTGCCGGCCTTCTCGTCATAGGAGCTGGTGGCCTCGAAGGTGCCCGAGCGGCCCTCGTTGAACTCGTCGATGGCGCTGCCCAGGTCCTCCTCAAACTGCTTTTGGTCAAAGGCATCGGAGAGCATGGACAGGTCGACGTCCTGGTCTAAGTCGACCGAGGCTTTCTTGGTGGCGCTATCGGTTTTGCCACCGAGTGACGCGATGAGGCGCGATGGCCACAGCAGTGGCTCGTTTTTGCTGATTATCTCGTGGGCGGCTTCCTCGCCATCGACGATGGGCTCGTCGGACTCGGGCTGGTAGGTCCAGCTAAAGCTGTCGTCCGACACGGTGAGCTTGTAGTGCTTCCATGCCGAGTTGACCTTGGTGGCTGCCGAAGATGCGTTAGAGAGCGAGATGTCGACGCCGGCGATGGTAGTGTTGGGGTAAGCGACTTGCGAGAACGCCACGACGCCTACGATGTAGACGATCGCGACGAGGCCGAGGACGACAAAGAGGGCCGTCTTTCCGCCCGACTTGCTGCTTTTGTTGGTGCGCTTGTCCGCGGGCCCGCGATTGTTTTCCGCGCGAGTGTGCGAAGGGCCCTGCTTGGGGGCGGCACCATGTGCGGGACGCTGCTGATATTGTTGATGCGGCTGGTATTGACGCTGATTCGGACGCTGAGAGGCATTGGCCGGGCCGTGCTGTTGGGTGTGAGCCGGCGCGATGGGGCGCGGCGATTGGACGCCGCCGGTATGCCTACTGGGCTGTTGCGGATCGGGAATCATGCTGCT
>USFU01000006.1 GCA_900554135.1 uncultured Collinsella sp.
ATTTTTGGGCAGGGTGCTGACCCGCATCTTTCCGGGGGCATAGTTTATGCCGTACCGCCACAGACGTGGCACAGGCTGCGCGGGTGCGCCCGCGCATACATCAAAGAGAGGAGGAGGTCCAATGCACGATATCCTCGCCAAGCCGGCGGCCATCGCCACCTGCGGCCTTTTCAACATGAAGCGCCGCGCCAAGGAGGCCCTGCCCGCACAGGGCTCCATCGAGTGGGTCGTGATCGTCGTCTGCATCGCCGTCGCGCTGATCGCCGCGCTGGTTTATCTGTCCAACCAGATGAACATCAAGATCAACACGGTCTCCAAGACGCTGGCCGGTACCAACGTCAATGGAGCCAATACGCCCAGCTAGCGCATCTCGGAGCCATCCGTCCGGGGGCAGACACCCCCGCCCCCGGGCATCCCGAACCTTCCCGCGCGCCGACAGGGCGCGCTTTCCAGATAACCACAGCACCGGAGGGAGCCGTATGCTCGGAACACTCACGCTCGCAGCCGGGTCGGCCGTCGCCGGCTGGCTGCTGCAACATGCCTACCAGCACATGCGCTATTCCTTCTACGAGCGCGAGGACGCGGCCATGCTCGCACCGGGCGCGGACCCCGAACAGCGCCGCAGCTGGCTGGCCGCCATCGCGCCGCAGATCAGCATCCAGGCCGTCGCCCCCTCCACGATCGACGCGCTCGCCGCATCGGGAGATATCGACGCGGGCCTGCTGCCCGCCCGCGCGGCCGGGGCCTACGGTGACTCGGTAGCACCGTGTGCTGCCGAAGGGGCTTTGCGCGATGGCTAGGGCTGAGAAATAAAGTGAGTGTGGGCTCTGTCGTTCGAATGAACGACAGAGCCCACGTTAATATTTCAGCCAACGTACGTCATGGCAATCCCCGGTAGGTCCCCGGGTGCCCCGCGGCGGGCTGGGTTATTTAGCTGAGCGACTTTGCGAAGCAAGGGGAGCGAAGAAAAAAACCCAGCCCGCCGCGGGGCACCCGGGGACCGCAGGGACGGGAGCAGCTATACTACTCTCAGTAGTTAAGGGTCGCGGATTCGCCGCGTCACCGCTCTCAACAGGAGGTCTTTGTTTATGGCAGATCAAAAGCCGGTTGTCGGGATCATCATGGGCTCCAAGTCCGATCTGGGCGTTATGGAAGGTTGCACCGCCGAGCTCGAGGCACTGGGCGTGCCCTATGAGCTCGTCATTGCAAGCGCGCACCGCACGCCGGCGAAGGTCCATGAGTGGGCCTCGACTGCTGCCGACCGCGGTATCAAGGTGATTATCGCTGCCGCTGGCAAGGCTGCTCACCTGGGCGGTGTCGTGGCTGCGTTTACGCCGCTGCCGGTCATCGGCGTGCCTATGAAGACGAGCGATCTGGGTGGTATGGACTCACTGCTGTCGATGGTTCAGATGCCTTCGGGCGTGCCCGTTGCCTGTGTGGCCATCAACGGTGCCAAGAACGCTGCCATTTACGCCACGCAGATTCTGGGCGCATGCGACCCCGAGTACCGCAAGGTTATCGAGAAGATGAAGCAAGAGATGGCTGACGCCTAAGCGCTCTGCCAGTCCATTTGCAGCATAAGGAGAGCCATGTCCGACTATCAGGGAAAGCGTTTTTCGGCTTCTCGGATTCCCGATCCAGCCAAGTCGGGAGCAGCCCGCGCGCCGCAGCGGGGTCGGACATCCTCTCCTCAGCAGTCGCGTGCGCCGCGCCCCGTGACGCCGGCGAAGCATCGCCGTCAGGATACGCCTGCTGCATATCGCCCTTCGTCATACAGTACGGCCAAGAGGTCACCTCGCTCTTCGGCGCATACCGCGCCATCGAGCTATACCGAGCCGCCGCGCAAAAAGCGCCGCTCCGTCATTCCCATTCTGCTCATCATCATCGGCATTGGCCTGATCGTTGCTGCGGCCGCCATCTTTATCAACGCGCAGATTGGCTATAAGCAGGCGAGCGAGTCGTATCAAAAAATCGAAAAGCAATATGTGAGCGACAAGGACGCCAGCGGCGTGCCAATTATCGACTTCAATGCGCTCGCTCAGACAAATCCCGAGGTTGTTGGCTGGATTTACGCGCCCGGCACCAACATCAACTACCCTGTGGTGCAGACCAACAACAACTCAAAGTACCTCAATACGCTGTTCGACGGCACCGCCAATGCGTCGGGAGCCATCTTCTTGGATAGCGACGATACTGCGCCGGGCATGGTGGATCAGCAGACCACGATTTACGGTCACCACATGAACGACGGGTCAATGTTCAACGTGATTTCGAACACGACCGATCAGGCGACGTTCGACAGCATGGAATACGTGTACTACATCACGCGCGATGCGACGTATAAGTTGCGCCCGCTGGCGACCAAAGTGGTCGAGGATACGTATGCCAAGGCGCGCACACCCAACTTTGAGGGCGATGACGGACTGAAGAATTACCTGTCCGAGATGCTCGACGGTGCCTCGGCCGTGGCGAGCGATGCCACCGATCGTGCTGCTTCGGCAACCAAGGTCGTAACGCTCGTAACCTGCCGTTCGCTGTCGCTGAGCAACACACGCGCCGTCATGGTGCTCACACCGGTCGAGGAATAAAGCGGCTCGGATTATCAAAAGGAGAAATGATGCTTGAAAGTGGCAAATCGATGCCTTCGGTTGATGCTTGGCTGCGCGAAGCCAAGGCCGATGTTTCGGCGGCTGATTGCGGGATGTACCTGACACACAACGGCGTGGTGCGTGCGACGCCAAAGGCCGAGGTGCGTGGGGTCGAGACAGATGGTGTGGCGCCTGGACATAAGGTAGGCGGCATGGTGTTCGGCTTTGATGCCGATAAGGTGCAGGCCGCCATCGAGGCAACGCGCATGATGCCGGGTATCGGCTATGTGCGCGTGTGGCTGGCGAGTGGCGAGCTTACCGTGGGCGACGACATCATGCTCGTACTCATTGGCGGGGACATTCGCCCGCATGTGGTCGACGCACTGCAGGCGCTCGTCGGTACCATCAAAAATGAGTGTGTGAGCGAGGTCGAGCGCGAGGCGTAAGGCCGGCAGCAGCACTCACCAACAAAAAGCCCGCTGGCAGTTCAATCAGTCTGCCAGCGGGCTTTTCTGTGCGTTGGAAAATCTCTGCATTGCGTGACGCTACACGCGCGTCGCATCCTTGGGGCTCATGGTCATACTCTGGAAGCGGTTTTCCATGTAGTCGTTATCGAAATACTTGCCGTAGAACTGCGCGACGGGAATATCCGGCTCCGTGCCGTTGACGCGCTGGTACCAGTAGTCGAGCGACTGTAGCGTCATGACGCCGTCGACCAGCATAATGACGGTAAAGATGACGGTAGCCGAGTAGCGACTCTTCCACGGAATCATGTTGATGAGCTTGAGCAGCCTCGGCAGCAGCAGCTTGATCCAGATAAGGCCACCCAGGCCCCACAGGCAGGCAAAGCCCGTGCAGGTGCGTCCGCCCGTAAGGACGGCGAGTGGGTCGGGCATGCCAAAGAGCTTCATATGCGAGTAGCTCCACGAGACCACGCCAAATGAGGTCTGCATAAACCAGCCCACGAACACCTCAAAGCTCGCGCCGAGCACAGCGCTTACCAGGAAAATGATGATGGGGTTCTTTTTATAGAAGCGGTTGAGCACCATGGTCATGAGTACGGCACCAAAGCCATAGATGGGGCTGAAGGGACCAAACAGCATGCCGGCGCGGTCCTGGTAGACGCCTGGGTCGTCGACCGTCATGTGCCAGATGTCCTCGGCGATCAGGCCGAGCACGCAGCAGACGAGGAATACCCAGAACAGGTTGAAGTAGTTGAGCTTGATGTAGCCCTCGCCGGTTTCATCGCGGCCGAGCATGCCCTCGGCGGCGGCGTCGCGGTCGAGCATCTCCTGCAGGCGGCGCTGCAGTTCGCGCTCCTGGCGAAGCGTAGGATCGACGGTGGCTGAAAGCGCGATGAGGATACCGAGCTGAATAGCGGGACGAAGCAAGAAGAGCCCGATACCTTGGAGCATCACGTCGACCAAAAGCTCGACGACGGTGAATGCAATAAGGATGTAGGACAGGCGGGCGGCGTTGCGGCGCTGATTTTTGATAAGGTCCAGGCCAAAGATGATCAGAATGACGGCACTTGCCGCAGAGAGCATGATGCCGGCGACTATGAGTCCAACCGAGACCAGCATATTGTCGCCGAGCTTTTCGGCGGCGTTGCCGTTAATGAGCGCGGTGATGACCTGCCACATAAAGGCGGCGACCGACGGGAGTGTGCCCACGCCGGACAGGATGCACAGGACGGCGTACACCTTAATGATGAGGGGAATTTTCTTGACCTCCGTGGCGCTGGGGACGCTGGGGTCGAGTTCGTTTCGATCCATACAGAACCTTTCTCGCTTTGTCCTAGGTTACAAGGATACGCCGCCGACCTGCCAAAAGACAGGACGAACGTCCCAATTGCAACAATGCAACCCTCAATGGTGGGCGCGGCGGCCATCTGGGGGCGCGGGCGCTTGCACTGGACAGACCGATAAAATGTTTGGCCGCAAAACGGATTATTAGCTCGGTGGGCTTTTAAAAAGCGCTGCTCATGCGCTGGGGAGCGCGTCGCGCCGTGCGTATAATAAGGCGGGTAACGCCAAAATACGAGGCTCTGAGGGGATGCCATGTCTCAAGAAACCATCCGCGCGGCCGAGCGTGCCGCGGGACAGGTGAACGCCATGTCGACGTATGATCCGGACTCTGACCAGCTGCATGAGGAATGCGGCGTTTTTGGTGTCTGGGCGCCCGATCGCGACGTGGCTCGACTGACGTACTTTGGCCTGCGTGCACTGCAGCACCGTGGCCAAGAATCGGCGGGAATCGCTGTTGGTGACGGCGGTACGGTTATGGTCCGCAAGGATCTGGGCCTGCTCGACCGCGTGTTCTCCAATGCCGACTTGTCGACGCTCTCCGGTCAGCTGGCCGTGGGTCATGTGCGCTACGGCACCGCCGGCGCCAAGAGCTGGGAAGCCTCTCAGCCACACCTCTCTACCATCAATAGCGTCATTATCGCGCTCGCGCACAACGGCACCCTCGTCAACACCGACGAGCTGCGCCGCCAGCTGATCGAGTTGGGCGTGCCGTTCCTCTCCAACTCGGATTCCGAGGTCGCGACCAAACTCATCGGCTACTTTACTCAGCGTACAGGCCATCTGCGCGAGGGCATTCGCAAGACCATGGAGCTCGTGCGCGGCGGCTACGCCATGACGCTCATCAACGAGCAGGCGCTCTACGCTTTCCGCGATCCGCACGGCATTCGCCCGCTCGTGCTGGGCAAGCTGGTGGACGAGGGCCTGGACCAGGCCGATGCCGCATCCGTTTCGCAGCTGCCGTCGCAGGACGGTGCCGCGACGGTCGACGCCACCACCCATGTCACCCGCGCCGGCGGCTGGGTCGTCGCCTCCGAGACCTGTGCGCTCGACATTGTGGGCGCCGAGTACGTGCGCGATGTCCGTCCCGGCGAGATCCTGCGCATCAGTGCCGAGGGCCTGGTATCCGAGCAGGGCGTGCCCGCTGCCGAAGAGCCCGCTAACTGCATCTTTGAGCAGGTTTACTTTGCCCGCCCCGACTCCATCATGAATGGCAAGAGCGTCTACGCCTGCCGCTATGACATGGGTCGTCAGCTGGCACATGAGGAGCCCGTCGAGGCCGACCTGGTCATCGGCGTGCCCGACTCCGGCCTGCCGCCCGCGGAGGGGTATTCGCACGAGAGCGGTATTCCCTTTGGCGAGGGCCTCATCAAGAACCGCTATGTGGGCCGTACGTTTATCGAGCCTACGCAGGAGCTGCGTGCCATGGGCGTGCGTATGAAGCTCAACCCGCTGCGCGACAACATCGAGGGCAAGCGCCTAGTCGTCATCGACGACTCCATCGTGCGTGGCACCACCATGGTGCAGCTCGTCAAGATGCTGCGCAACGCCGGCGCCAAGGAGATTCACATTCGCATCAACTCGCCCGAGGTCATCTGGCCGTGCTTCTACGGTATCGATACCGACGTGCAGTCGCAGCTCATCAGCGCCAACAAGACGGTCGACGAGATTTGCGAGTACATTGGCGCCGATTCGCTGGCCTTCCTTTCGGTCGAGGGCCTGCTGAAGGTCATGCCCAAGGGCGGTTACTGCGATGCGTGCTTTACCGGACGCTACCCCGTGGCGATTCCCGAGAGCTTTGGCCGCGACAAGTTCATGGAGGGCTTTAAGCCCCGCAACCTGGACAAGCCGCTGCACTTTGACGACGACGCCGTGGTCGAGAAATACGACGACCGCAGCTGGGAAGAGGAGCACGGCGAGGCCTAAAACCTGCCATGTGGGGACAGGTTTATTTTGGTAGGTTTTACCTGCTGTTTCGTTGATATGACGGCGCGTGCTGTTATGGCGCGCGCCGAAATGAACGCAACTATGAGCACCGTTTGGCGCCCGCGCGGCGCCACGGTAGTGGGAGAGGAAGGCTCAGATGAGCGACAGCAAGCATGTGACGTACGAGGACGCCGGCGTCGATACCGCCGAGGGCGGCCGCGCCGTCGACGCTATTAAGCAGATGGTCAAGGACACCAACCGCCCCGAGGTTATCGGCGGCATCGGTGGCTTTGGTGGCCTGTTCTCGGCCGCCGCGCTCAAGGATATGGAAGACCCGATCCTGATCAGCGGCACCGACGGCGTGGGCACCAAGCTCGTGCTCGCCCAGATTATGGACCGTCACGAGACGGTGGGCCAGGACCTGGTCGCCATGTGCGTCAATGACATTTTGGCTTCGGGCGCCGAGCCGCTGTTCTTCCTGGATTACGTTGCCATCGGTCACATTGAGGCCGAGCACATGGCAAAGATCATCAAGGGCGTGGCCGACGGCTGCAAGCTCGCGGGCTGCGCGCTCGTGGGCGGCGAGATGGCCGAGCACCCGGGCGTCATGGCCCCCGCCGATTACGACCTCGCCGGCTTTACCGTGGGTGTCGTCGACCGTCCCAAGATGCTCGACCCCGCGAACGTTCGCCCCGGCGATGTGATCCTGGGCCTGCCTTCTACCGGCGTGCATTCCAACGGTTACTCGCTCGTGCGCAAGGTTATCGGTGTCGACGGCATCAAGCCGGGCACGCCCGAAGCTGCCGCTAAGGCCGAGGAGCTGAGCCGTCCGCTCGAGGAGCTCGGCGGCGCTTCGCTGGCCGACGCCCTGCTGGCCCCCACGCGCATTTATGTGAAGCCGATTCTGGAGCTGCTCCACGGTGGCGCCAACGTTCATGCCATCGCCCACATCACCGGCGGCGGTATTACCGAGAACCTCAACCGCGCGCTCGCCGACGACGTCGATGCCGTGGTCACCCGCAGCGGCGCCGAGATGGGCTGGGACGTTCCGCCCGTCATTACTTACGTGTCGCGTCAGGCCGAGCTCGCGCCCAATGAGGCATGCAAGACCTTCAACATGGGCGTCGGCCTGTGCCTGATCGTCGCCCCCGAGGACGAGGCTGCCGTGACCGAGGCTCTGGTCGCGCTGGGCGAGAAGCCGTTCCGCGTGGGCGAGTGCGTTGAGGGTTCCGGTAAGGTCGTGTACTCCGATGAGCGCTAACGAGCAGATGGCTGCCGCCGAGGGCCTGGGCTTTGTGCCCTACACCCGTCCGACCGGCACCGATGCGGCCGAGCCGCTCAAGATCGGCGTGCTTATCAGCGGTTCGGGTACCAACCTGCAGGCGCTGATCGACCTGATCGCCGCCGGCAAGCTCAACGCCTCGATTGAGCTTGTGGTGTCGAGCCGTCCATCGGCTAAGGGCTTGCAGCGCGCCGAGCGTGCGGGTATCCAGACGCTCACGCTGTCCAAGGACGTCTATGCCGACCCCATCGCGGCTGACGAGATTATCGCGCACGAGCTGCTCGAGCGCGGCTGCGAGTACGTGGTGATGGCCGGTTACATGCGCATGGTGCACACGCCGCTGCTGGCGGCGTTCCCCAATCGCGTGGTCAACCTGCATCCGGCGCTGCTGCCGAGCTTTACCGGTGCCCATGCGATTGACGATGCGTTTGCTCGCGGCGTCAAGGTGACCGGCGTGACCGTGCACTTTGCCAACGAGATCTACGACAACGGCCCCATCATCGCCCAGCGTGCGCTGGCTGTCGAGGAGGGCTGGGACGTCGACGCGCTCGAGGAGCACATCCACGCGATCGAGCATGTGCTGTATCCCGAGGTCGTGCAAATGCTCGCCGACGGCCGCGTTCACGTGCTGGAGAGCGGCAAGGTCGCAATTGATGCGCCGCGCGGCTAGTGGCGCACAGTACAATTTAGCCGAGTAGTCAGGGTGGTCATTGGCGCCAAGGCGCAAGTGGCCACCCTTTGTTTTAGGTAATCACCTGCGACGCTCTTCAATGACTAGTCGTTAAAGAACGTCGCAGGCGACAAGGTGAGAGAGGTGGGCCCATGGCGGATAACGAAGCATTGTTTACGCCTGAGCTGGTGTTTTTTGATTGGGAGTGTGCGACGCCGGATGAGGTGTTTGCGCAGCTCGAGGACGAGCTCGCTCCGCGCGGCTACATTGCGCCCGGTTGGCTCGACGCCGTCCGCACGCGTGAGGACGCCTATCCCACGGGTCTCGCTATGCCGGCGGCAAACATTGCCATTCCGCATACCGATCCGGGATTTGTGGCCAAGCCCTATATCGCGGTGGTAAAGCCCGCTGCACCCGTGACGTTCAACGCGATGGCGGGCATGGGCGCCCCGGTGCCGGCGCAGATCGTCATCAATCTGGGCATTGCCGAGCCGGGCGGCCAGGTCGAGGCCCTGCAAGCGCTTATGAATATCTTTATGGATGCTGATGCCGCAGCCGATGTACTCGGCCAAACCACGCCGCAGGGCATGGTCGACGCCGTCCGTCGCCACTTTTAAGACCGGCACTTGGGGACTGTCCCTAACTTCCGGCCTAAAAGGAACGTCCCTAACTGCCGGGTCTGTCCCCTTTGCACCAAAATGGTGCAGATTAACCCGTCCCCCATGCACCAGGTGTGCCGCGGGGGCTGCGTTGTGACACAATGGCGTTTGTTCGATTCGTGATGCGAAAGGCCAAACATGGCAAATAAGAAAAAGAACCCCGAGGTCGCGCCGACGTCCGAGCAACGGTCCCGCGCCGCCTCCAGCTCTCGTAAAAAGCAGCGCAAGACCTATGTGTCCAAGACCGTCAAGATTGTCCTGGTGGTTATCGGCGTGCTGGCGATGCTGCTCTCCGTCTCGGCCATGGCGTGCTCCGGCCTGATGTCGCAGACCGAAAGTGCCAGCTCGGGCTATAAGCTTACTGGTGGCGTGGCTGCCACCATCAACGGCACCAACCTCACCGAGGACACCGTGACCAAGCAGATCATGAGCATGCGCACGTCCTACGGCTACACCAAGGACAAGGACTGGGCACAGTACCTGGTCGACAACGACCTCACACCCAAGAAGTACCGCAAACAGCTCATCGACTCCTACGCGCAGCAGATCCTGCTTCAGCAGGCGCAGAAGGAAAACGGCGTGACCGTCTCGGACGAGGAGGTCGAGAAGGCTTGGAAGGACGCCTGCAAGAGTGCCGGCGGCGCCAAAGCCTTTAAGAAGACGCTTAAGACCTATGGCTACACCGAGGACACCTACAAGGACTCGCTCAAGGAGAGCCTGGCGCAGCAAAAGCTCAAGGATGCCGTGGCACCCACCAGCAAGCCCAAGGACAGCGAGATTGTCGATTACATCAACGAGAACCTGTCCAACTACAATGACGCCCGTCGCTCGTCGAATATTCTGATCAAGGTCGATTCCGACGCTTCCGACGAGGACAAGGCTGCCGCCAAGGCCAAGGCGCAGGAGTGCCTGGACAAGATCAACTCCGGCGAGCTGAGCTTTGAGGATGCCGTGGAGCAGTACTCCGACGATACCGGCTCCAAGGATAAGAAGGGCGATGTGGGCTGGGACAAGCTCACCACCTTCGTCGACAGCTACCAGGCGGCGCTCGAGGGGCTCAACAAGGGCGATGTGAGCGACGTCGTCGAGTCGACCTATGGTTATCACATCATCAAGTGCACCGACTACTTCCATGTCGATAATCAGGTCGATGACATTAAGCAGGTGCCCAAGGAGATCAAGAAGTACGTCTCCAACGTGGTGAAGACGCAGGCGGCAAGCACCGCGTACAGCGAGTGGCTGGAGCAGTACAAGAAGGACGCCGACATCACCGTTAACCCCATGCCCAAGGACGTGCCGTACAACGTCAGCCTGAAGGGCGTCACCAAGAGCTCGACCGACAATTCGTCGACGACCAAGTAATCATGGGACGGTGCTCGCGCGAGTGCCGCCCGCACTATTGAGGAGGATTTGCAGATGACCAACGAAGAACTGCAGAAGGAAATGATTGCGGCCATGAAGGCCAAGGACAAGGTTCGCCTGTCTATCATTCGCCAGGTTAAGGCCGAGGTGAAGAACATCGAGGTCAACGAGCGTCGTGATGTGACCGAGGAAGACGTCAACAGCATGATCAAGCGTCTGATTAAGCAGACGAGCGAGACGCTGGAGATGTCCATTAAGGCCGGTACCGACCAGGAGCGTACCGACAACCTGACCGAGCAGGTCAAGATTCTGGAGAGCCTGCTGCCCGCGCAGGTTTCGGGCGAGGAGCTCGAGGCCCTGATCGAGCAGGTCATCGCCGAGCTGGGCGCTACTTCCAAGAAGCAGATGGGCCAGGTCATGGGAGCACTCGGCAAGGCCACCGGCGGCAACTTCGATAAGCCTGCGGCTGCCAAGATTGTCGGAGCCCGCCTTGCGTAGGGGCCGAGCGGTACACAGTTGAGGCTGAGGGGGCGTGACCATTGCGGTCGCGCCCCTTTTTTGGCTGGGTACTCATTGGGGATACTCATTGGGGACAGGCTTAAATGAGTGGCCAATGAGTAGGTACTCATTTAAGTCTGTCCCCAATGAGTGGGTGGAAGGTTGCGGGCTCTTTACGGGAATGTAGTGTGGGCTGCGGAAACGTGGTTCTTTCCGTACAATAGTTCAACTCGTGTAAACGCAGGGAAGGGACATTCATGGCAGACATGATCGAGATCAAGCATCTCAACAAGTACTTTGGCGACCTGCATGTGCTCAAAGATATCAACCTCACCGTCAAGCGCGGCGAGAAGCTCGTAATGATCGGGCCTTCCGGCTCGGGTAAGTCGACGCTCATCCGTTGCGTCGATTATCTGGAGGAGCCCACGTCGGGCGAGGTCGTCATCGACGGTACGCCGCTTACCAAAAAGAACCACCTGGAGATGGCTCGCAAGTATAGTTCCATGGTGTTTCAGCAGTTCAACCTGTATCCCAACATGACGGTGCTGGGCAACCTGACGCTGGCGCCCATCAAACTACAAAAGAAGAGCAAGGAGGAGGCGACCGAGATCGCCATCGCCGCGCTCAAGCGCGTCGGCATGGCGCATAAGGCCGGCGAGTATCCGCAGAATCTCTCGGGTGGTCAGCAGCAGCGCATCGCCATCGCCCGTGCCCTGTGCACCAAGCAGCCCATCATCCTGTTTGACGAGCCGACCTCGGCGCTCGACCCCGAGATGGTCCAGGAGGTTCTGGACGTTATGATTGAGCTCGCGCAGGAGGACATCACCATGATCTGCGTAACGCACGAGATGGGCTTTGCGCGCCAGGTGGCCGACCGCGTCATCTTTATGGAGGACGGCCGCATCCTGGAGGAGGGCACGCCCGAGCACTTCTTCGATAACCCCGAGAACCCGCGCTGCCGCGAGTTCCTGTCCAAGATTCTGCACTAGGCGCGGTGATGGACATGACGGATATGACGAGGGCGGCCGTGTCGCGCCGTCACTTTTTGCAGCTGGCTGGCGCCGGCATGCTTGCGCTGACGGGGACCGCGCTTGCCGGTTGCGGCAACTCCACCAGCGGCGAGGGCTCTGACAAGGGGTCCAAGCTTGCGGCCATCAAGTCGCGTGGCCGTCTGAATGCCGGCGTTAAGAAGGACGTTCCCGGCTATGGCTATTACGACACCGCCAAGGGCCGCTTTGAGGGCATGGAAGTCGATCTGTGCTACCAGATCGCCGCTGCCGTCTTTGGCGTGAGCTACAAGGAGGCCCGCGCCCAGGAGCTTGTCGAGTTTACCGACGTAACGCCCAAGACGCGCGGCCCGCTGATCGATAACGGCCAACTTGACGTGGTCGCGGCGACCTACACCATCACCGACGAACGCAAGAAGAGCTGGGATTTCTCGACGCCGTACCGCACCGACTACGTGGGACTCATGGTCAAGAAGCGTTCGGGCTTTACCTCGATTGAGGACCTGGACGGTAAGGTCATTGGCGTGAGCCAGGGCGCCACCACGCAGAGCCTGATCGAGCAGATGATCAAGGACAACGGCTTTAGCTGCAAGCCCGAGTTTAGGGCCTTTAGTGGCTACCCCATCATCAAGAGTTCGCTCGACGCCGGCAATATCGACGTCTTTGCCATGGACCGCTCCACGCTGGCCGGTTACATGAACGAGACCGTTGAGCTGCTGCAGCCCGAGGTCAAGTTTGGCGAGCAGGGCTACGGCGTGGCGACCAAGAAGGGCTGCGACCTTTCCGCCGTGGTCGATCAGGTGATTTGCGATCGCCTGGCCGATGGCTGGCTCGACCAAGAGGTTAAGACCTGGGGTCTTGTATAGGCGCATCGTCCAAGGAAGGAATCAAATGCTCGAAGGATTATTTGACGCCGACCGTTGGTCGACGACATTTCAAAACATGGGACCCTTCTGGGAGGGCTTTGGCGTGACGCTGCAAGTGGTCGTTGCCGGTCTGCTGCTGTCGCTGGTACTGGGCACGCTGCTGGGCGTGTTCTCTACCACTCGCTCGCGCGTGCTGCGCGCCATAAGCCGCGTGTACGTGGAGTTTTACCAGAATACCCCGTTGCCCGTGCAGGTGCTCTTTATGTACATGGCCGGTCCGCAGTTTTTGCAGGCCATAACCGGTGCCGATCAGCCGGTGCGCATCGCGCCGTTCGTGCTGGGCTTCTTGGGTGTGGGCCTGTATCACGCGGCCTACATTTCGGAGGTCATCCGCACCGGTATCGAGGCAGTTCCGCGCGGTCAGATGGAGGCGGCCCAGAGCCAGGGCTTCACCCGTGCGCAGGCGTACTGGTACATCGTGCTGCCCCAGACGTTCAAGATCATTTTGCCGCCGCTGTGTAACCAGGCGCTCAACCTGGTCAAGAACACGTCGGTGTTGGCACTTGTGGCTGGCGGCGACCTTATGTACCGTTCCGATAATTTTGTGAGTCTGTACGGTTACCTGCAGGGATACATCGTCTGCTGCCTTATGTACTTCATCATCTGCTTTCCGCTCGCCATGCTGGTGCAGTGGCTCGAGCGCCGCTCCAAGGAGCGTCCGCGCGGCGTGAGCCTGGCCGAGCTGGGGCTCGACAATGTAGAGGAGGCCTAGCGCATGGAAATCTTCAACGCGACGAATCTGCTCTACATCTGGGGCGGCTTTGTTAAGACAATCGAGATCTCGGCGCTGTCGATCTTTTTCTCGCTCATCTTTGGCACGGTGCTGGCGCTTGTTAAAAGCTATGCGCCCCGCCCGTTCCGTATTTTGGTGAGCGCCTATATTGAGCTGTTCCGTTGCACGCCGAACCTGCTGTGGATCCTGTTTATCTACTTTACGGTGCAGGGTTTGGACATTGTGATTTCGACCATCGCCTTTACGCTGTTTACCAGCGCTGTTATGGCCGAGATTGTGCGCGGCGGCCTCAACTCGATTCCGCGCGGCCAGTTTGAGGCAGCGCAGAGCCAGGGCTTCGGCTTCTTTGCCACCATGCGCTACATCATTCTGCCGCAGACGTTTAAGACGATCATTCCGGCGCTGTTTAGCCAATGCACGACCGTCATCAAGGACAGCTCGTATCTTTCGGGCATCAACGTGGCCGAGCTCATGTACACGGCAAACGTCGTGATGGCCCACGCGATCGACCTGTCGCAGGTGCTTATGCTCTACGGCCTGGTGTTCGCGATGTACTTTGTGCTCAACTTTGGTATCTCGCTGCTGGTGAGGGCATATCAGCGCCGAATCGTAGCTGCATAATGTGACAAAGGGACAGTCCCTTTGTCACATAGAGAAAGGAATCGCGATGAGCGATCTGGAGAACAAGAAGAGTCCTGTGGTCATTACCATCGCGCGCGACTTTGGTGCCGAGGGCCACGAGATCGGACGCATCCTCGCCAACGAGTTGGGGATTCCGCTGTATGACAACGAGCTGCTGGTGCGCGCGTCGCTGCGCGCGGGCGAGTCGCTCGACAAGATGGCTGCCTACGACGAGCGTCTAGCCGTGGAGAACATGGCGTTTCTGCCCGACCGCTACGACGCGCGTTCGTACTCGGACAAGTTGTTCCAAAAGATGAGCCAGGTGATTTTGGACCTGGGCGAGACCGAGAGCTGCATTATCGAAGGCCGCCTGTCCGATTACCTGTTGCGTAACAACCCCAACCACATTGCCGTGTTGGTGACCGCACCCTTCGAGGATCGCGTCGAGATTGTGCGCAAGAAGCGTGGCCTTAACAAAAAGAAGGGCGCCAAGCTGGTCAAGCAGCAGCAGAAGGCGCGCGAGGCGTTCTATAAGCGCTACAGCGCCGGCAAGTGGAAGATGACGAGCGGTAAAGACATCGTCGTCAACCGCGCCAAGCTGGGCCGTGAAGGCTGTAAGGACGTCATCGCCGCTGCCTACCGCTACAAAGTGGCGCAGCTCGAAGGCTAGCCGACCAAAACCACCACAAAGGGGACAGGCACCTTTGCGGTGGTTTTTGTTTTAGGCGGAGAAAGTCAACTGGTTCTGCGGGGCCGATCACTCAAAGAACTCAAAGATGCTCAAAAAACTCAAAGATGCTCAAAAAACTCAACGGCGCTCAAAATACTCAAGGGCGGGCGCCGCTTAGTTTCCTTTACTGTCTCGATCTGTAACATCTGGGTGGTTAAATCGTCTCTATCTGTTACAGATTTAGATAAAACGCGGAGCCGAGTGGGGAAATCTAAATCTGTAACAGCTGGCCTGCTATTTGGGGTCTAGATGTTACAGATTGAGACAAACTGGTGGAGAGAACTGCCGTGTCGTTCAAACCACCACAAAGGGGCCAGGCACCTTTGTGGTGGTTTTTGTTTCAAGACTTTAGTCTGCTGGCCGCGCAGCGGCCAGCTTTAAACCACCCGCTACGCGGGTGGAGACAAACGGCTTTACAAAGCCACCCCTCCGACCGATATTGACGATTGTTCAGGCCGTCAAGAATTCGAGTCGAAGGGGTGGTCGCCATGGCCCAGAAGGCCTACAGCCTTTCCCACACGAAGTGGATGTGCAAGTACCACATCGTGTTCACGCCGAAGTATAGGCGCAAAGTGATCTACAACCAAATCAGGAGCGACATAGGGGAGATCCTCAGGAAGCTGTGCGAGTACAAGGGGATCGAGATAATCGAGGGGCACCTGATGCCCGACCACGTGCACGTGCTGCTGGCGATTCCGCCGAAGTACAGCGTCGCGAGCGTCATGGGCTACCTGAAGGGGAAGAGCTCGCTGATGATATTCGACAGGCACGCCAACCTCAAGTACAAGTTCGGCAACAGGAAGTTCTGGGCGGAGGGCTACTACGTGTCCACCGTCGGCCTGAACGAGGCGACGATCGCCAAGTACATCAGGGAGCAGGAGTCCCACGACATCGCGCTGGACAAGCTGAGCGTGAAGGAGTACGAGGACCCCTTCAAGAGGGGGTGATCCCGCCGGTTCGACCGGCGCGCCACGGGTCAAGATGCACTAGGCCTGGACGAAGTCCGGGCCCGCGCCTTTAGACGCGAGCCCGGGGCCCGTGGGTTATACCCTAAGAGCAAACCACCCTTTTTAAGGGTGGTTCTGATTTTAGGCAGAGGGGAAGGCTTTGGCGAGACCGGCGCGCGTCTGCGTGTCGGTCTTTTGGTAGATAGAGCTCAGGTGGCGCTGTACCATGCGCATCGAGATGCCGAGTTCCTCGGCGACCTGCTTGAGCGGGCGTTCATCCTGGGTCACGGCTATGAGCACGTCGACTTCGCGCGGGGTGAGAGCGTGGTTGGCGATGAAGGCCTGGCGTTGCTCCTCGATGGTGGGGGCGGCGAGTGCTTCCTTTGCCAGTTGTTCGCGCTCGCGCTCCTGCTCGGTTTGGGGCAGGCGAAACAGGCCGGCTGCCACGAATGCCGCGCAGGCGGCGACGAGCAAAACGAGTGCGCCGATCATAATGAGGGCAACGTTGTCCGAGGTTACGAGAGCAAGCGAGATGCCCGATGTAGTGAATGCGCATACATTGTTGGCGGCGCGTCCCATGCCGGCCCAGAGGGCGGGCGCATGCATGCGCGGTGCCAGCTGTGTAAAGGTGGCGGTAAAGAACGTGACAAAAAAGCCCGAACTCAGATAAAAGACGACAAGGCCCAGGTTGGGATCGGCGCCGGCCTCCACGGCCAGGATGGAAATGGCCGAGAGCACGGCGATGCCGAGCATGACAAGTCCCATGTAGCGGCGCTCGGCAAGGTCAAAGATAGGACCGGCGGCAAGGCCGCTTGCCGCCAAAAAGAGGCGCGGCCAGGTTTGCACGGCAATGGTGCCGTGGGCGTTGGAGAGTGTGACCACGTTGTCGAGGGTCGAGAACAAGCAGGCGAGAATCATGACGAGCGCGATGCTCCAGCATGCCTGTTTGGCGAGGGCATGAGAGGGCTCAATAAAGGGATTGATGGCGGAGTTGGAGCTCTCGGCGGCCTTTTGGGGAACGATGCTGAGGGCGGAGATGGCGATAGTCGCTGCGCCAAGGACGATGAGCTCTGCGATACCGCCGCAATTGAGCAGGTTGATGGCGAACTGTATCAGGATGCCCGCGGCATAGGCCGCTCCTGTGCCAGTGGCGAGCTTGGGATCATCCTGGAATGCCAACGAAAAGGCGTGGTGCGCTGCGGCACCCAACAGGCCGAGTCCAAAGAACCCCACGCAGCCCAGAATTTCGAGCACAAGCGGGGCCGTAGGGAACTGAATTTGGGTCAGGCCCACGATGACGATAGGGACGGCGGCGGCGTTGACGGCTGCCAGCGAGTGGCCTTTGCGCTGTGCGAGCCCGAGCAGCGGCGCATATCCGATAAAGCCGATCACGCTGGCGCCGAGGATGAAGCCCTGCGCAATCACAACACGCTCGGCACCGGTGAGCAGCCCGACATTAATGTCGAATCGAAACTCGGCGGCAAGAAAGACAAAGGTAAAGAGCGCAAGTGCCAGAAGCGCGTTGATTTTAGGCTTACTCAGATTCAAGGACAGTCCTTTGGGTGGACGGAATAGTCGTGTTCTCGATTGTAGCGTCCCTGGGACGCGTGTGACGACAACGAAATCATATTGAATTAAACCGCAGGTAGAGACCTAGGTTCGCATCTGCGAACCTAGGCATACGGAGTCATTTGGCACATCTTGGTGGTACAGGACCACCACGAAGGGGACAGGCACCTTTGTGATGGTATGGTCCATCGACCGAGGGAGGCACCTATGAACGGAAGTCATTTTGCCAAGCAAACGCAGCGCGAGCGCACTTGCTCGCTGGTTCACGGTTCGTGGAAACGGGCGGGTGCCAGGCTGGCGTGCGTCGGAGCGTGTGCGCTCATGGTCGGTCAGCTGCTGCTGCCAAGCGTTGCCTTGGCAGCAGATTGGATCAACGTGGGTGGCACGCAGTACAACGGGGGTGTTGCCGTCGGCGACGAGGCGGGCACGTGGTCCTGGAACGGCGCCGACGACATGCAGCTCAATGGCTATAACGGCGGCGGCATCAGCGCCGAGGGCAACCTCAACATCGGTGTGACCAACACCAACACCGTTACGGCCGATGCCGGTCAGAGCGCCATCGAGGTCTCAGGCGGCAACCTTTCCATCACGGGCGACGGCACACTCAATGCGACGGGCCAGACCGATGTCATCACGGCCGCGGGTAACGGTATTACCGGTGGCGACGTCACCGTCGACGGGGCCACGGTCAACGTGACGGCGACGGGTACGGATGCAAATGGCGAGGAGTGCGAGAACGCCGAGGCCATAACTGCGTTTGGCGGAGACGTGACCATTAAAAACGGTGCGACTGTCGATGTGAAGGCAGGGCGCGCGGCGGGGTCCGGTGACGGGTATTACGGTTACGTGACGGGCATCTATGCCACTAACGGTGCACCTGGGGAAGACGGCGAGTTTGCATGGGAACATGACGGGCAGAGCAACAAAGGCGGCCGCGTATCGATCGGCTCCGGCTCAACGGTGACGGTCAAGGCCGAATCCACTCTGGAGTCTCAGGGAATTGTGTCCCGTGTCAACAACGGCGCAGCGCGTGTCGAAATTGCAGGCGATTCGCTCGTGACCGCAATTGCCGATGCTTCGAATGGTATGTGGGGTGCCGTGGGTATCGAGGCGGCCGGAATGGGCAACGATGCCACTGCCGATATCATCATCGATGGAAAGAACACGTTTGTGACTGCGATTGCCAGCGCCTCGAAAGATCGGTATTCCAAGGACACGTATGGTCTGCATACCAGCTCGGGGAGTGCGGTCGAGGGCGGAAGCATCCAAATTAAAAACGGCTCCGTTGTTGCCGAGGGCAACGATGGGGCAATCGTCGCTGACAACTACACGACCGCCAACGGTCCTGCCGGCATGATTGTTATCGGCGAGGGCGGGAAGGTCGTGCTTCCTGTCAATGGCGTGGTGCGCGACTACCAAAAACTGGGTGCCCGCCCCATGGCGCTGGGCAACCGATTTGAATATGCTGATTTTTGGGGACAGACGATTGGCGAGCCCGGCGAAGGCGTCCTGAGGGCCGATCGCGATGCGGACAAGATCGCCAAGGTCGCGCATATCGCATTCGACGGAGGTGCTATGCCTACTCCCGATCCGGCACCGACTCCTAAGCCGCAGCCGGGTGGCGAAGGCTCGACGGGCACGACGGGGGCGCCGAGCCGAGCTTCGGCACAGACCGGTTCGGCCGTGAATGTAAAGCTCGCTGCCGCCAAGGCATCCGTCACGGCTTCGAAGACGACGACTTCCGCTCTTGCGGCCATGGGCGATAGCGCCGCGTTGACCGTTGCCGCCATGGGCATTGCCGGCGCGACAGTTGCAGCCGCCGGCATCGCCGCCGCGCGTCGTCGCGAGGAATAGCAATTTTGCCTAGGGCATGCAGGGCATAAAACCTCGGTGCGCTTGATTGAGCCGCCGCGCAGGGATTTGCGTCCCCGCGTGGCGGCTTTTGCGTTTGCGCAGGTAGGGACGCGGGTTCGCATGTACGAACCTAGGCGTGGCGCCCGGTTTGCCGCACTGTGATGTCATGGAAACAAACCTCGATTAAGGAGGACGACATGCAAGGACAACATTTTGCCAAGCAGACGCAGCGCGAGCGCGCTTGCTCGCTCGTTCACGGTACTTGGCGTTGCGCGGGTGTGAGGGTCGCCAGCGTCGGTGCGTGCGCGCTCATGGTCGGCCAGCTGTTACTGCCGAGTGTGGCGCTTGCGACCGAATGTGCGGATTCTGCTGCTACGACGGGTGAGGTCGCTGCGGCTCCTGCGGCGCCGGCGGCTACGGTGGATGCGAATGCGGCGACAACACCGACAACCGAGGCTGCTCCGGCAACTCAGAACGAGGCCGATACTCAGCAGGTATCTTTGGCTGACACCGTCGAAGGGGCTGGCGATGCAATGCCCGCCGAGCAAAACGCTTCCAGCAACAACGCCGCCATGCCGGCAGACAACGCCATTATGCCCTGCGGTGTGACCGACGTGACGGGTGGGGGTGGCGTGACAATCGACACGAACGTCGAATCCTACTACAGGGAATGCGAGCTTCCACCCGAGATTTCTCTTACCGGAGGCGGTAGCTTCTCATGGGATTTTGGACCGGTCCCAGATGAGGTGGCGGATAAGCTATCAAACGCATCCGAAACTAAGTATTACAAGGCAGATGCCGCTACTGGCGCGCTTGTTGAAGTCGCCGATCAGTCTCAATCGAACGTGACGATTTCCATTGCGCCATATGAAGGGCAGATGCGCGCGACGCTGACCCTGACGGGTGGCGACTTTGTAGACGGAAACTATGCACTCATCCGCAACGAGGATGTGCCGTTTACTTCAACGTTGACGTTCGACGGCACCGACTATAATGATGGCATCCTCATCGGCGATCCTGATAGCACCTCCGATAAACCAGCTCAAATCGTTGTCCATGAAACAAGGACCGATTACTACCTGCGCTACAACTTCAACACCGTGGTAAAGCTAGCTGCTCATGGACAGGCAATCAATAGCGTTGATTTGGGTTCAGGATATATCGGCTATCGCGCTGGGGATACTCCCGCTCCAACCACTCATGTACCATACGCAGATTACGACAAGTATGAAATTGCTTACGAGTGCTGGGAGGAGATGGACAACAGCGACCCCACGGATCTTCATCCCGTCGCCTTCTGGTATTCCGACGAGGGCATGTACACACCGGGCATGAAGCGAATCGACAAGTTCGAAGAAGGCAAGCACTACATGCATTCTGTCATGCTACGCCAAAAGAACGGGTATGAGTTTGCCAACGGCTGCACTGTGGCAATCAATGGCGAGCCACTTAACGCCATGAGTGTTCAGAAAGTCGAAGATGGTCTGTTCCTTGCGCCGACCACATCGTTTACCTGCGAAAAGGCTCTTGTGTGGCAAGCAATCGACACGGTCGAGATTAATGGCGCTACCGTCACGTTCAAAGACGGCGATAAGCCGGTGTTCACGGGCGCTACGTCCGACGACACTCGTTATTGGTATCAGTGCGAGTTCTGGAATTCTGAGGATGGCGCTGGAGTGAACTCGGCATGGTTCTGGGATCAAAATATCGAGAACCACATTGATACGTTTGAGGCTGGGAAGACCTATAGCTACGGTTTCTATCTCAAGTCGCATGAGGGTTTCTACTTTACTCGTACACTAGGGTCACAATTAATGGCAAGACTTATGGCTACTGGTGGAACGAATCCGATGCGGAGAATCTCGATAGAGACGGTAAGACGACCACCATGTGGGTCTATACCAATCTTACGATGACGCCTGAAGCAACGCCTGCGCCGACGCCCGACCCCAGGCCGACACCGGATCCCGAGCCCAAGCCAGATGCCAAGCCGGGCCAGGCACCAACGACCGCCACGACTACTACGACCGTCTCGACCACCAAGACTCCGGCCGTCAAGCCCACTGCCAAGACCACCGATGCCACCCTCGCCGCAACGGGTGACAGCACCGGACTTGTCGCCGCGGCCATGAGCCTCGCCGGAGCCATCACAGCAGCCATCGGCATCGCCTCAAAGCGCCGCGAGAACTAGGTTTCGGCGGAGGCCCTCGTTTCCACCTCAGCAAGATCTCAATCTGTAACACCTAGCCAGCAGAAACGGCTCTATCTGTTACAGATTTAGATGAACCGGCGGGTGGCCAACATAACGTCTCGATTTGTAACACCAAGCGGGGAATTTGACCTCTAACTGTTACAGATCGAGACAAACTGGCCGGCCAAGTCCAGAACCGCCGCAAAGGTGCCTGTCCCCTTTGCGGTGGTTTACGCAGGTAGAACGGTAGGTTCGTATATATGAACCTACCGTTCGCTTTGTTTTTGGACGACGATTACGCTGGATGACTTTAGGTTTGCAGGAAAGGAACGACCATGAGGTGGACTACTGTTCGAGCGCTTTGCCGCCGCCTGACCGTTGCCGCGGTGACCCTCACTATGGTGACGGGCTCGTTGCCCGTGGGCGCGTTTGCCGAGGCCCTCAACACCGACGGCACTTTTGTGCAGACGGATAACGGCCAAGCAGCCGACGCCGCTCCCGTCGATTCGGCTGACGCCCAAACGTCAGACTCTGCTTCCGCCGACCCCGCGCCCGATGCCGGCGCTGCCGACCCCACGGTGCTCGATACCGGTGACACCCCTACGCCCCCGGCCTCCGAGATTGCATCGGCGGCAGGCCTGACGGGCGCTGGGCAGACCGAGAGCACGCCCGTGGGCACGCTCGCCATCGATCTTGTCGAGGGCAAGGAGCTCGCCGAGCAGCAAAAGCAAGAGGAGACCGCCGAAGCCGAGGCAACCTGGAACGAGGAACTCGGGCTCTGGATGACCTCGAAGGGCGCCACGGGCGTAAAGGGCGAATACGACGATGGCTACGTGGCCGGCGAGCAGACCCCCGCGCAGTACTACTTCTCGATTGATAGCCTCACCAACGAAATTTCTATCGAGTATGGCGACGCGGGCATTACCACGTTGGAGGTGCCCTCGACCATCGACGACAAAAATGTCGTAAGCCTTACGGGTATGGGAAGCGCTGCGCTCACATCGATCACCTTCGCCCCTAATTCGCATGTCCGCTCGGTTGGAGGCTTGGGCGGCAGCAGCATCAAAGAGATCGCACTGCCCGATTCGGTCGAGGAGCTCAAGAGCTATGCATTCTACAAAAGCAAGACGCTCCAAACGGTAACCTGGCCCAACAACGCGGCCTTTACCACGATTCCCGAGCAGGCCTTTAAGGAATGTGAACAACTTGACGACAAGGTGGTGGCAACGCTGCCGCCTTCGGTCAAAACTATCGACTATCTTGCATTCGCCTATTGCGGCGTGCCACAGTTCTATGTCTCGGACACAACAGTGCTCACCTTTACGCAGATCAATGTGCCGGGCACGGTGGAGCGGATTGAGCGCAATGCCTTTGACGGGTGCTCGCATGTGTCGTCGGTGACGATCGGCGACGGCGTTAAATATATCGGAGCGCACGCGTTCGCCTCTCTTGATCCTGCGATTGCCGGCAAAGAGATTGTGCTACCCAAAAGCGTGGAAATGATAGAGTGGGGAGCTTTTGAGAACACGAGATACGGAAACGAGACGAACCATAATGCCGTTGCCCTGCGCGTGATGAACCCCGATCTTCAGTTTGGTGAGGCGGGCTATCCGGGCGACTATAATGAGCGCGTGACAATCGATGGCGTAACGTATGCGATTCCCTTTAGTGAAGGCCAGACCATCTATGCCTATGCGACCGATTCGGCTGGCAACCCCTCGATGGTCAAAAAGCTTGCCGATGCCGTGGCCGATCGCAAGGACTCCGTCGATTCCTCGAAGCCTGCCTACACGTTTGAGTGGATGGGCGAGGCGGCCCAGGTGACGGGCAAACTTCCCCAGAGCGCGACGGCTACACTCGTGCAGGCGGGGCAGTCCACGCCGCTGGCGGTTGGCGATGACGGCAGCTTTACAGCGGACGCTCTCTCCAAGACAGCAGCCACCCTGCGCATTTCGCTCAGCGGTTACTATGACATGGTGCTGGCGCGCCCGGGCGACCAGATGACGGGCACATGGAATATCGGAGAGATTAAGGCGGAGGACTTTACCAAGATTCCGGCTTCGCGCGCGATTGAACTTAATGTGGGCTATCTTGAACCGATTGTGGGCCAGGATAAGACCGAACGCATTGAGCTCGATAGTCTCGATAACATCGATCTGACGGTGAAGAGCGGCGGCAAGACGCTTAAGCCTGCCAAGGGCGACAAGGAAAACGACTACCGTATCCAGGGTACAGCGCTCGTGGTGTCGCAGGCCATTGCCGACGCGGACCAGGATCTGGAGATAACGCTCGTGCCCAAAGACAGCCTCAAGCTGGGTGGGGCGACGGCGACGGTGAAGCCTTCGGCCGGCAAGGTCGATATCGACTTGAAGCCTTGGGGCACGGCGACGGTCACGACCAAGGGCGACTACCAGGGAGCCAACCGCGTGCTGGTGTTCCGTACGTCCGACGGCAAGCTAGTTGCCGACGGTGTCACCTATCTGATGGGTTACGAAGACGATGGCACCACGCCCATCATGAAGGCCGACACGCCGCGCCTGAAGGCCGGCGCCTACACTATCGTCGCCTTTAACAAGACAAGCTACGACATCCAGGCGACGAGCTATTCCACGTTCAGTCGCCTGGGGCTGACCGTGGGCAAGCATATCGCGCAAAAGCAGGTGAAGATCGAGGACGGCAAGCAGCTCGATGTGACGCTCGACGTGCCGACGTTTGACGTGGAGACCTATCGTGCCGAGCGCGGGCTGACGGCGGGCTCGGTTATCGCTGATTCGCCTGCGGTCGTTGGGGTGGAGACCGAGCTGCGCATTCACTACGAGCTCAAGGATAGCCAGACGGCAAAGATTGAGATTCCGCTGGCCAAGGATGCCGTCGAGGATGTGTCCGCAGGCGCTCGCGAAGCCGGCGCCAGCACCAATACCTGGTGGACCGGAACAACGTGGGAGGGTGACAATCTGGTCATTGACATGAAGAAGGGCGCGGGCGCCGATGTGTTCGTGCGCTTCAAGCCCAAGGCTGCGGGTACCTATGCCATCTCGCCGCTTATTACTCTGGGCGAAGTGACATTGCCGCTGGGGAGCACCACGCTCGAGGTTAGCGGATCGCGCATCGAGGTCGACAATACCAATGTTCATGGCCTGCTGGCCAATGTTGCCTACGTATACGCAGCGCCTGGCAAAAGCGTGCAGCTTACCGTCGGTACGGGCGCCTCGGCCGTAAAGTACACCGGCAAGACCAACAAGCTGGGCCGCGCCAAGATTGAATACGACCTGCCGCAGGATACGCTTGCCGCCGAGCGCGTGACGCTCGAGGCGCGCGTGGGTTCGACCGACGTCGCCGCGGCTGCCGCCGATGTGACGGCTCGTAATTACGTGCGCTATATTCCGGGTGCCTCGGTTTGGAACTTTGACGTGACGTATCGCGGCGGTACGCAGAACCTGGTCAAGGACGGCAAGGACACCGGCAAGAGCCTGTGGACCTTCCATCATCTACCACAAAAGAAGAACGCCTACTGGACCTTTGACATCACGCTCGAGGTGGGAAACGAAGAGGCCGCCGACACACTCGACCTGTACGTGGACTGCGTGGACGGCAAGACCGTGACGATTCCTCTGACTCAAAAGTCGCGCGAGGGCACCCGTGTACGCTATGTGGCGGAGTATGTGGACGAGGGTTACCTTAAGCTGCTCGACGAGTTTAACAAGGCGAATGACTCGACCTATGTGAACTGCGGCAACTTTGAGCAAATCTTTATGCCGCAGACCTACCGCATCTCCAATGCTCAGCTTATGACCATGCTGAGTTTTGACGCCAACGCTTCGGCCAAAAAGCATTCCGCCGCGGCCGAGGAGCGCCAGCAGGAGTTCTCGAATGCCGTGCAGCAGTGGCACGAGTATATGATGGATAACTCGTTTAATGATGTCGACGAGGCCTTTAACGACGCGATTGACCAGATGGTCGCCGATGCGTTTGCCGAGGAGGAGGGCGGCAAGGACGAGGGGGCTGACGCGGGCGATGAGGTCCAAGGCGGCAGCACCCGCAAGGCCCGCCGCGCTCCCGCCGCTCGCAGTGGCGAGGGCGAAGAGGGCGGCAACGACGAGGCCGCACAGTTTGCTGCCGAACTCAAGGCCGCAGTCGGAGGGTCGTCGGCGCTGCTGACCAAGCAAGGCGACAGCTACGGCGTCAACGTGGATAAGATGATCTTTGAGGACGCCTACGGCACCAGCGAGGACTGGTACCAGGAACTCGCGGCGGCACAGGGTGCGAACGCTGCGGATGCGGCGGCGCTCAAAGAACTCGTCGATCATGCGTCGCGCGCGGAGTTTATTACCCGTCAGGCCGAGGATCTGGTGGGTCAGTCGCTGGGTATCGGCCAGCTCGACCAATACGGTAGCTGGAATGATGCAACCGCCGCAGCGCTCAACAAATGCGCGGGTATTAAGGCCAGCGAGTATAAAGGCCAGTCGACGAGCGGGTTTAGCGACCTGGGCCAGGCACTCGGCAGCTCCTTGAGCTACAAGGCGGCAGACGACGATACCGTCAAGGGCTTTAAGGTCGCCGCGCCCGACGGTGAGCAGACGGCCTATATCGAGTCCGAATTTATCGAGAACTCCAATAACAACAAGAACCAGGCGCTGCTGTTTAACTCGATCGCCATGCAGTGCGACATTTTGGACGAACTGTACGACAACTGGAATGTGGTCCATAGCCTTAATAACTCCAAGGTGCGCGGATGGCTCATGGCCTGGAAGCTCAACGGCGACGTGAGCGCCCATATGAAGCTCATCCGCACGATCCGTTCGCTCAAGAGCTACAAGATTGAGTGCGAGATGTTCGGACAGGTCTTTAAGACCGATGCGTGGAAGGCGGCGGGGCAGGCGTTCCCTGCGGCGACCCAGGGCATCGGCATCTTTACCGGCATATATGGCGTAAACGATGCCAGCAAGAACTGGGAAAACGTAAACGTCCGCATGCAGAAGGTGAAGGGCGAGCGCGAGGGCTACGAGCTGCAGCATACGCGCTTGCTTGCCAAACCCGAGAAGACCGAGGACGACTGGAAGTGCATCTACGCGCTGCGCGATGCCATGGAAAAAGCTCGTGCGTTTGAGGATCTGCTGTATCGCCAGCTTTGCCATGACAGCACCGATGTGGCGGTGGGCTCTGTTATGACAATCGCCGGCGTGCTGACGGCGGGTTCGGCGGGAACCGTGGTTGGCGCCGCCTATGACGCTGCCTCGACGAGCGTCGGTTCGGAGCGCGCGATTAAGCTGACCAATGCCGAATGCGCCTACGATGTTGCCTGCGAGCAGGTGTAGCGCGCGTGCCAGAATCGTATTACGGTCAACTGGGGCGAGCTAACCGATGCCGAGGTCTACAAGGCCAACAAGGACGGCTTGATCTCGGACGAGAAGATGCAGTCGATCTTCGAGGCGCGTTATCGCAATGTGCCTGCCAAGGCAGCACCCGACCCTGCGGGCGTGGTGTACGAGGGCCTGCTGTCCAATACGGTTGAAGGCGCGACGGTTGAGCTGTGGAGCGCCGACGATGCGGCCGGTACCAATGCAGTGCGTTGGGATGCCGAGGAGTATGAGCAGGACAATCCGCTTGCGACGGGTGTGGACGGTGCGTACAACTGGAATACGCCGACCGGCTGGTATCAGGTGCGCGTGACCAAGGACGGGTATGAGGAGGCGCGGTCGGCTTGGCTGCGCGTGCCGCCGATTCAGACTGAGGTGAATATTGGCTTGGTGTCGAAGGCGGCGCCCGAGGTGGCCTTGGCCCATGCCTATACCGATTGCATCGAGGTTGAGTTTGCGCAGTATATGGATGCGAGCGACGATGCCCTGGTCGCATTGTGCGCGCAGGGCTTGGGCGACGTGACGTATGCGTGGCTCGACAAACAGGACGACCCCGATGGCAAGCCGCTGTCGCGCGTGCTGCGTATTCGCTATGCCGATGCGCGCGAGGCGGGGTCGACGGTCGAGCTTGAACTCGACGGCGCTCGCAATTACGCCGGAAATGCCATGTCGCACTGGGCGAGCGGCGAGCTTGCCGTGGGCGTGCGGGCTGACAAGCTCAAGCTCAACGTGGAGCAAGCGGTGACCATGCTTGAGGGCAGTGACTTTGAGCTGGTGGCGCACGTGACCGATAAGGCGGGCAAGCCGTTTGCGGGCGCAAAGGTTAGTGTTGGGCTGGAGTCCCCGGCTATCTGCTCTGTCGATGCCACTCAGGCCGTGACGGGCGAGGACGGCGCGGCGACGTTTGTGCTGCACGGTGCTCTGCCGGGTCTGACGACGCTGACGGCGACGGTGGATGGCACGGCGCTGTCCAAGCAGGTCGACGTGCGCGTGTCTGCCGAGGTAGTGCGACCGGCGCGACCGGTGGCGACGATTGGTGCGACGACGTTTGGTGCGTGGTCGCCCAAGGAGAACTACATTACGGTGCCCAAGGGCACGAAGCTGGAGCTTTCGGCCGAGGATGGCACGACGATTTGGTGCACCACCAACGACACCTGCCCCTGCCGTGACGAAGGCCGCGTAAAGTACACCGAGCCTATTGCGCTCGATAGCAACATGTATGTGCGCATTGCGGCACAGCGCCCTGGCATGTCGTACAGCGAGTATTCCGAGCGTCTGAACATTACGATTACGGTGACCGATGAGGCGGTGCCTGAGCCGACGCCCGATCCCAGTCTGAAGCCAGAGCCCGATCCGACGCCTGACGGCGGCGAGCAGGGCGGCGGTGCGGATGGCTCTGGTGGCGCCGGGGTCCCTGCGGGCAGTTCGACTTCGACGACGACCACGGTGATGACGGACAAGTCCAAGGGTAAGGGCGAGAACGGCAAGAAGTCCGGCGGCACGGAGCTCGCCAGCACGGGTGACTCCGCCGCGATGACGGTCGCCGCCCTGGGCATCGCCGGCGCAACCGTTGCCGCGGCCGGCATCGCCGCGACCAAGCGTCGCAAGCGTTAGGTTTTGGCGACAGCGCCCATCCTCGGCTTTAGCAAAATCTCAATCTGTAACACCTGGCCGCCCAAAACGGCCCTAGATGTTACAGATTTAGATGAACCGTCTGACTGCCAACCTAACGTCTCGATCTGTAACGCGTAGCGGGAGATTTGGCCTCTTACTGTTACAGATCAAGATGAACGGGAGGACGGCATAGAAAAAGTCCCCGTCGGGCGTGTGCTCGACGGGGACTTTGCCGTTTGGTGGCTAGCGCTGCAGGTGATTACTCGCCCAGCAGGCTCTTGGTGATGGAAGCGGCGGCCTTCTTGCCGGCGCCCATCGCCAGAATGACCGTAGCGGCACCGGTGACGATGTCACCGCCGGCCCAGATGCGGGGATCGGTGGTCTGGCCGGTCTCCTCGTCGGCGACGATGTAGCCCCACTT
>USFU01000007.1 GCA_900554135.1 uncultured Collinsella sp.
CGCGATTACGACGTGTACGATAATACCAACGATCAGGTCTTCCGCGGCTATGAGTCCCAGTACACCAACGCGGCCGCGGCGGTGAGCGCAACCGCGGGACTGGTGGGCACGTATAACGGCAATCTGAGCGAATGCTTCTACTCCGCGTCCAACGGCGGCCAGACCGAATCGGTCAAAAACGCATGGGGGAGCGGCTCGTACAGCTATTTGCAGGTGAAGGACGACCCCTACGACCTGCGCAACGGCGCGTCCATCGCGAAATCCGTCACCTTCTACCGCAACGGCACGACCAGCGTTTCGGCGCTGACCGAGCTGCTGCGTACCGAGGCGGCGATGCTCGTCGGCGCGGGCAGCGTGGAAATTGCGTCGATCAACGGCGTGACGCTGGCCGAACCGAAGTACGGCGAGCCCTCCCGCGTATACAAAAAGGTGCTGGTCAACCTGACGCTTTCGGGCTACGGCGACGTCAGCGTGGCGCTCGACTATTTTTCACAGGTGGAAGGGCTTTGCTCCATGTCCATCAACGTGCTCAAAAACGAAACGCTGACCGTGACGGAGGCCGTCGGCGGCTATAAGCTGACGGCGCGGCGCTTCGGCCACGGCGTGGGCATGAGCCAGCGCGGCGCGCAGCAGATGGCCAACGAGGGCTTTTCCTACGACCAGATTCTCGAATTTTATTATCCCGGCCTGACGCGCACGCGCTACACCATGACGCGCACGCTGCTTGACAGCATGGACGGCACGCCCGCCGCGCCCAGCACCCCGGACGAGCCGATTGCGGACGCGAAGCCCGCCGTGGTGACGCTCAAAAACCCGCTGGACAGCCTCAACCTGCGCCAGCGGCCGACGACGGCCTCCTCCATCCTGGCGCGCATGCCGCACGGCACGCAGATCAACCTGCTCAGCCGGGATGGCGAATGGAGCCGCGTGCAATACGGCACGCTGACCGGCTATGTGATGACCTCGTACCTGATCGTGCAGGAGGACAGCGTGGACGAAACGCCCCCCGGCGTGGTCAGCCGCGGCACGGCGACGGTCGCGCTCTCCGACGAGAGCCAGACGCTCAACCTGCGCGCCGCGCCGACGACCAACGCCGCCGTGCTCTCGCGCCTGCGCCACGGCCAGACGCTCACGGTGCTGGAGCGCTATGCCAACTGGACGTATGTGCAGTATGGCACGCTCAGCGGCTATGTGATGAACGATTACGTCGTCTACGACGCGGGCGACAGCGATTCGGACGCGCCAAGCGGCGATGAAAACGGCGGCGAGAACGGCGATGAAAACGGCGGCGGTCAGGCGGCCGCGCAGGTCGCCATCGTGCTGCCCTCCGACGGGCTGAACCTGCGCGCGGGGGCGAACACGGCCTCCGGCGTCATCATGGTGCTGCCGCAGGGCACGATGCTGACCGTCACCGGCGAAGTGCGCGACAACGGCATGCTGCCGGTGCTGCTCGGCTCTGTGGCGGGCTATGTCAGCAGCGATTACGTCTATGTGACGGATGAAGCGCTGGCGACGGCCACGCCCGCCATCAGCGCAGCGCCGACCCCCGCGCCGACCCAGCCGCCGGTTCAAGCCCCCGAGCAGGACGAGCGGGAGGCGACGGTTCGCGCCTACGGCGGCCTCAAGCTGCGCCAGCAGCCCGATACGTCCTCCGCCACGCTGACGACGATGCCCTACGGCTCGGTTGTGACCGTGACGGGCGAGCGCGTGAACGGCTTTTACGCGGTCAGCTATGGGGAGCTGAGCGGCTACGCCAGCGCGCAATACCTGAATCTGGACGCGGACAGCCCGCAGGCGACCGCCGAACCGACGGCAGCGCCGGAGGCCAGCCGCCCCGTCACGGGGCGCATCGGCACGGTGACGGCGCAGAGCGGCCTGAATCTCCGCGCGGATTCCTCGCAATATGCCAACGTGCTGGCGACGCTGGGCTACGGCGTTCAGGTGGCGGTGACGGGCGAGCGCGTCAGCGGGTTTTACCCCGTGCGCATCGGCACGCTCAGCGGGCAGCGCATCGGCACCCATCTCAATCAGCCACTGGCAGGCGGCGTGGAAGGCCGAACCCAAGGCCATGGGATTACCGACGGGCTCGGCAGCAGCCACGTCTGCATCAGCCATCTCCGAGCCATCCGACTCCGCATCATCGCCAGCCTCGTCCATGGGCATGCGTGCCTCGGCGGCACGGTCCTCGGACTCGGCATGTAGCGCCGCGGCGATTGACGAGTAGCTATACGAATCACGCATCGGATACGGACAGATGCCCATGCGCACGCCCACTGCCTGGGGATACACAAGCTCAAACGAATCGGACTTGGGGTCGGCAGGACCAGGAACGGCGGCACGGGCATCTGCACCGGCACCCACCGGCTCCGCATCGCCGCGGACAAGCCTGCCCTCGGCATCCAACGAAGCGTTGACCTCAAACGCCTGCTCGCCAAACGTAAAGTTCGCCAGCGAGATAAGCTCGTAGTCGCCCGGCTGCGAGTTGTCGAACACCAAGCGGTCTGCATCGAGCTGCGGCATATCCAGGGCGTCCGTTGGCAAAATGCGACGCAACACGTCGTAGGTCAGATCGGTCTCGACGTCGAAGGTCGGCGTCGTCACCTTGCCGCGGCTCACGCCGGCATCCATCGCCAGGATCACCAGCTCGCGCGCACGCGTCATGGCAACGTAGAGCAAGCGGGCCCGCTCCTCGAGCGAGAGCTGCAGGTCATCGTTGCGCAGGCGAGCAAATGCCTCGGCGGGAGAACCCGTCGCACAGACGTCCTCCATGAGCTCCGGCGGCAGCCACAGCGACGTGCCCTTGCCCTTAAACGCATGCTCAAACTGCTTTTTGACGTCGTCGCCCTTCACAAAGGTTCCGTCGGCGAGCTTAACGCCGTTGAAGCGTGCCGGCAGCGCCACGACCTGCGCTCCGCCCTCGACACGCCCCATCTGAGCCGCACCCGAGGACTTACGCACGCCAAAGCACTCGGCGACCGCCACAACCGGATACTCCAGACCCTTGGAGGCGTGCACCGTCATGATGCGTACCGCGCCGTCGCCCTCCTCATTGAGCGCGCCCGGGGCCTCCTTGCCCGCCAGGAAGCGATCGAAGGCAAGCGCAATGGAGCGCGGCGAGTTGCCGAACTCGGCCTCAGCCTCAGCCACGGCATCGAGCGCCTTGAGCACGTTGGCGGCGATGGCCTTGCCCTCGGGACCACGCTGCGCCAGACGCACGAACCAGCCGGAGGCGTTGACCACGTCACGCGCGATGGCGGCGAACGAATCGCGACCCACGCGACGAAGTGCATAGCGCAGTACCTCGCGGGCGCGCGTCACGAGCGGCAGGCCCTGCAGGCCCGGCACGTCGAAATCGCTCATGATGCCTGCATCGATGTTGCGGCGCGAGGTCTCCCCCGTCTCGCTATCGAGCTTGGTCGCCAGCGCCAAGAACTCCTGAGCGCCCAGCGCAAACATCGGCGAGGCCAGCAGTGGCATAAGACCCTGCGCCGTATCGGCCGGATTGGCCAGCGCACAAACCAGGGCGCGCACCGTCTGCACCTCGGCAGCTTGGGCAAAGACCGAGCCGCCCGCGATGACGCAGTCGAGCCCCTGGTCACGGAAGGCCTGTGCGTAGACGTCTGCGTTGGTCATGCAGCCCAGCAGCAGCACCATGCCGCCCTGGGGCTGGCCGGCATCGGCAAGCGCGCGGAATCGCTCGGCGATCGCACGGGCCTTGGCCTGTGTGCGCTCCTGCGTGCTGCCGCCGGCAACAAAGAGCGCCTGACGACGCGAGGCGTCTGCCACCAGCGTGTCCTTGCGGCCGTCGCTCGCCTCAAGATCCAAAAAGCCCTGCATCAGGCCGCCGTCATCGCCGTCGAAGACGCGTGCCACGTAACGCAGTACCTCGTCGTGGCTGCGGAAGTTGCGCACGAGCTTGACGAGCTCGCCGGTGGGGACATCCAGCGTGGCAACCGTCTCGGACGCCGCCGTCGATCCCACCTTGCGCTCCTGGCGGCGGAAGACCTCGACCTCGGCGCCGCGGAAACGATAGATCGACTGCTGCGCATCGCCCACGGTGCACAGCGCGCGCTCCCCCGCGCCGGTCAGGTAACGGATCAGGTCGACCTGCATCTGGTCGGTATCCTGAAACTCATCGATCATGACCATCTTAAAGCGGCCCTCGTACGCAGCGCGAATGGCCGGGTAATCGCGCAGGGCCTCGTAGGCCATGCGCAGCAAGTCGTTGTTGTCGAGGGCAGACTGGCCGGCCTTCAGCGCGCGATACTCGGCCTCTACAGAGCGGGCCAAGCCCACCAGCGCATCGAGCGCGGGACCACCGCAGGCCAGCGCGATATTGATAAATGCATCGGCAGCCTCGGCCTTGAGCAGCTCGACCTGCTCCTTGGGGAACGCCTTACTCGCGCGCGGCACGGTGCACGACATCATGAGTCGCGCCGCATCGGCCATGGTCTTGCCGCTCGCCTCGAACGCGTCGATGGCATCGAGCGCCACCTGCGCTTTCTCGGTCGCGGCCTTGCTTGCGCCCAGCGCCGCACGATAGGCGTCGGCAAGAGCCGAGGTATCGGCCTGGCCGCGCGCCACGCGTACGTCGTCCATGCCGCCCGGCAGCTGGCTCGAGAGCTCCAGCAGCTCGCGCACCAGACCCTTGATGGTAGTGCCGGCGCCAAAGGGGCCGCCCTCGCCCGCCATGGGATACCAGGCGTAGAGGGCCTTGAGCGATGCCGCGAGCTCGGGGGCCGCATCGGGCGCCGTCGCGCGGGCCAGCACATGCTCAACTGCCTGATCCATAAGCTCGTCGGTATCGGTGAGCACCGTGAACTCGGGGTCGATGCCCAGCTCCAGCGCGTGCGCGCGCAGGATACGCGAGCACATGCCGTGAATGGTCGAGATCCACGCGTCGTCGACGGTCAGCGCTTCCTCGTCCATGCCCTCGTCGATAAGCGCACGGCGCACGCGGTCACGGATCTCGGCAGCGGCATCTTTGGTAAAGGTAATGGCGAGCACCTGGTCCAGATGCTCAACGAACGGACCGGATTCGGGCGAGAGCGCGTAGACGATGCGGCGCGTGAGGGTAAAGGTCTTGCCCGAACCGGCGCCCGCCGAGACAAACAGCGGACGGTCGAGCGTTTTGACGATCTGCAGCTGTTGCGGCATCAAAGTCGAAAGATCCATGGCCTACACGTCCCTCCTTACAAACGTTCCTTCGTGGTTATACGAGCAGCGCGCATGCGCGGCCTGAGCCGACGTCGGGTCGACGGCGGCAACGTTGCCTGCTTCGAGCTCGCGCAGGCGCTCGGCGATGCCGGCCTCCACGCGATCGAGCAGGGCGTCGAAGTCCATGCTGCCACCCTCGCCGGGGAAACCTTTCTTAAGGCCCGGGATGCGACCGTCACCACGCTCCTCCTCGAGCAGCTCGGCACTCGCGGCGCCTCGCAACGCCGGTTTGCCGCCCTTGGTCGAAAAGTAGAGCGCCGCGCGGGTGTCCAAATCCAGCGCCCGGCGCATGGCCTGGGCGTAGATGAGCGTTTGGGTATGTGGCGGCAACCAGCGCGGATCGTCGATGGGCGCCGTGCCCGATTCCTCGTCGCGCACCGTAGGGTCGGCGAGCTTAAACTCCTCAACGCCCGTGCGATGCTTGTAGTCGATCACCACGGCACGATTCTCGGCGTCCACGTCCACGCGGTCGATACGCCCGCCAAGCGGCCAACCGGCATACTCGACCTTGAGCTCGTTGAAGGCGAACTCCAGGTAGCGCGGGGCAAAGGGGGCAAGTGCCTCGGACTCGTAGGCAAGCACGCCCTCCAGCTGCGGCAAGATCTCGGCCACCTGGCGCTCCTCCACCGCAGAGAGCGGCACCAGCGGGCCCTCCGTGCCTCGCTTGCCGGCGTGCTCGGCCAACGTCTCGTCAAAGACCTCGCGCAGCAGCTCCTGAGCGCGCGGCAGATTCTCGGGCGTCACGCGCTCCATGCCCTCCTGGGGCAGGCGGGCATGCAGATGCTCCAGCACATCGTGGACAAAGTTGCCCTTCTCCATGTTGCCAAAGCCCGCGTCGATGGACTGGGGCTTCACGCGATACGACACGAACCAGCACAGCGGGCACATCGAGTACGCCTCAATCTGCGAGGCGGACGTCAGACGCGGCACGAGCGGCGCGTTCTCGCCCTCGCCATCGCGGCGACGCAGGACCAGGTACGGCACAGCCGCCTCACTCAAATGTTGAGGAGCCTCGCACGCGACACGCTTGCACTCGATGCCCTCGCCGGCCGCTGGATCAAAATCGGCGACGATACTGCCCTCGCCCACGCACGCAGCCTTGGCGGCGCCAGCGGCCTCGGCATGCGCCCGCAACTCGGTCCACACGGCAGCCGGATAGCACTCGCGCGCCTGGCGATCGTGGGTCACGCGGGCGAGCACAACGAGGCCGCGTGCCGCCTGCATCGCGCGGCCAAAGCGCACGCGAAGCAGGGCCGCGGGCTCAAGCGTCACACCGTTGCGCCCCAGCTCGGCCGTCAGCGTGGCCAGCGGGCCCTCCTCATGTGAGAGCGGATAGCTGTCCAAGTCGACGTCGGCAAACAGGACGGCATCGTAGCCGTCGGGGCGCAGGGCTGCCGCATCGGTAAGCGACGCAAAGCGCACCTGGGCGCGCGGCGCGCGGTCGACCTCGTAGGTCTCGTAATCGTATGCGGTGCTGCGCTTGTCCACCTTGGTACGAACGTCGTCGAGCACGGGCACGGTCGCGGCCTGCGACACGTCGAGCGCACGAGCATCGTTCATGAGGATGTCGATGGCATGTCGCAGCAGGGCGGTCTCCGCCTGGCGACGAGCTTGGCCGTCAAGGCCTCCAAGGGCGCGATCGGGCAACGCCTCGGCGACGGCGAGCATTGCCTTGAGCGCCGTCACAGGTTTGTCGCGCCACAGCGCTTGGAACACGTCCGAGACCACGCACGGCACGCTCTTAAACCAGTTATCATCGCTGGCGGCCTTGCGCGTACCCCTGACCTGGCCCTGCACGCTCTGTAGCAGGCTCTTGACGGCCGTGGTGGTCTTGCCGCGCGACAGGCGCATGTTCTTGTCGAAGGTGCGCGCGCTGGCAGCATCGGCACCCGAAAGCGGACTGTAAATCCAGTCGGTAAGCTCCGGCGCGGGCCACCACTCGGTCTTGGAGGCAGTGCCCTCGTCGGCGGCCTTCATGCGCTCGATCAGATTGGCGAGCGCCGTGAACTGCCTGCCCGCGATGGATTGGGAAAACGCCGTGAACTCGGTTGTCTCGGCCGCAATATGACGTGCCGCCAAACGGGCAGCGAGTTCACCAAACAGCTGGGGAGCCCGGGCAGACACCACGAGCACGCGCACGGGGTCCGCGGACGCCGCGACACCGCCGTCGACCTCGGCGTCCTCACACGTTTTTACCAGCTCATCGATTGCATCCACATAGGCGTGGGCGCGGGCGTGAGGGCCGGCAACCTCTACAAAGGTAGGCTGAGCGGCGGACTTGGAGGCAGCCTGGGGCGCGGCGGCACCCTCCCCCAGCGGTGCGGCCTCAAACAGCACGCCGCGGACATCAAAGGCGGCAGCAAGTTCCTCGCGCATTGCCGCCTGCTCGCGGGCAAGCAGCACAACGACCTCTCCCCCGTTGTTCGCCACGGCCGACAGCAGCTCGAGCAGGCCATGCGTAAACGACGTGATACCGCGCACACATACCGCGCGGGCGCACGCCGGAAGGTCGTCGGCCAGCACCCCGGCCATAAGGTCAGCCGCCTCGCAGGGCTCGACCATGTCTCGACGGTCCAAGCCGCTCGCATAGGCACTCAACAGCTCGAACACGCGAGCCTCGGCGTCGCTCTTGGGATCGGGCTGGCAAACGTCACCGCAGCAGCGCTCGGCACCCGTTCCCGCTACGCCCGGCAGCACATCGCGGGCCATGCGCGCGAGCATGCGCACCGTGCCCTGGCTGCGCGAAAGTGGCTGCAGGTCGGCATCGTCGCGACGGGCGATCATGTCCGAGAACAGCATCTGGCGTTGCATGTTGTCGACAAAGCTGCGGCCATCGCCCATAAGCTCCCACAGCGAGCGGAGCCACGACGAAGGCGTCTTGTAGTCGATACCCAGCGAGGCGCCAGCAACCGCAGCATCGTGACGGCACAGGTCGAGCTCGGCAAACGAGGGCGCCAGCAAAACGGCACGCCCGTGGCGGGCAACCAGGTCGGCGAGCAACGCCGCCTCGGCATCGCTCAAGTCCGTACCGGTATTGGTGGTATAGATTCGAACAGGCATGGTCCTCCACTCAAACCGTTCGCAATAATCAATGCATCCATCCTACCCGCCCACGCGGACAGATTTGCCCCACGCCAACAGATTTGATCCCTTGGGGACGGAGGAAAACGGATCATCGAGGGGGTCAGTCTAACCCGGTGACCTGTTTTCCTCCGTCCCCAAGGGATCAAAAAACCGCCCCCGAAGGGACGGTTCTGCGCAATTCGTTTGTTGCCGCCGGCTTACTCGCCATCCTCCAGTTTGATGAGGATCTTGCGATAGCCACCGTACTCGCCATTAAGCGCCTTGGACACGCGGCTCACCGTGGTGGACGAAGCGCCGGTGCGGGCCTGAACCTCAACATAGGGCTCGCCCTCATCCAGATAACGCGCGACCTGCAGGCGCTGAGAAAGATCGCAAATCTCGCGCGGCGTGCAGATATCGGTTAAAAACGCCTGGATATCGTTCTCGTCGTCCAAAAGACTAAATGCGTGGACCAGCTGCTTGACATCAGGCTTGTCAAACATGTTCTCGATATTCATCGATCACCGCCAAACCCGCCAAAAGGCATCGAAGTTGATACTGACATCGGGCATCGTTCGCCCGTAAATATGCAATAAAACTATGCATGGGCCATTTGCCCGTAGCAGTGTAGCACACCACCAAACTAAAGTGACAAGACTCTCTGCCAGCGGCACGTTTTTCAGGACGAACGCCGTTTAGAAACCGAATGCGCACGTAAGCTCCACGAATATCTGAGACAATGGGCACCCAAACACCGCGGCGCGCCCGCGCAACCATCCAAGTCGCCGCCGCAAGCCGCTTCACGCGACGCCAGCAATCCCGGCGCAAGAAAGGATTCACGCCATGCGCTTTATGCTTAACTGGCTCTTCACCTCGATCGCCATCGCGATCGCCACGTTCCTCGTCCCTGGTATCCAACCCTTCGGCTTTGCCGAGGCCTGGGTCTGCTTTGCCTTTGTGGGACTGTTCCTCAACATCGTCGATTCGTTCGTCAAACCGTTCCTCACGGTCATCTCGCTGCCGTTCACGATCATTACGCTCGGCATTTTCCAGCTCGTGCTCAACAGCTTTATGCTGGAGCTCGCCAGCTACCTGTCGGTCAACCTGTTGGGCGTCGGCATCTCCATCGCCGGCTTTGGCTCGGCCTTTATGGGCAGCATCCTAGTGTCCATCATGCGCAGCATCCTCGATAGTCTTGCCGAAGAGTAGAACGCCCCCGATACACAGACGCATCGAACCAAATCAAAGGCCGCCCATCGCAAAAATGGGCGGCCTTCTTATTTGCCAAGTCTCAGAGGGCAAGAAAATCTATCATTTCCACCCCATCCCCACATGGCAGGTGGGCTAGATGACGTAGTCGTAGCCATGGTTGGGAGCGACAAGCTGATCGAGCGTCACGCCGTCGAGGTAGTCGTTAATGAGCTTGTCCAGGTTCTTCCACACGTCGAGCGTGGGGCACTCCTCAGATCGCGAGCAGCCCTTGCAGTCGCCATCCAGGCAGGCGACCGGTGCCAGGCTGCCCTCGGTCAGGCGCAAGATCTCGCCCACCGTGTACTGCTCGGGCGGGCGCGTGAGCACATAGCCGCCGCCCTTGCCACGCATGCCCGAAAGCATGTTGGCGCGCACGAGCGTAGCCAAGATGTTCTCGAGATATTTCTCGGAAATCCCCTGTCGCGCCGCGATCTCTTTGAGCGGGATGCGGCCGGCCGCCTGGTGCTCGGCCAGGTCAACCATAACGCGCAGGGCGTACCTACCCTTAGTAGAAACCAACATATATAGTGCTGCCTTTCGGTCTTTTAGTCCGTTGAAATTCTAGCCGAAAAATTGGGTTTGAAAATACCCGTTCCGGTCAAGATGGTTAATCAGCTTGTAATAATCTTCTATTTCCTATTGCATTACTAGGCTTTAGTGTCTACTATGCTTGCCAACAGCTAAACGAACAACCTATAAGGTTTATGGGTTTAGCTGCTAGACACGCCGTAAAACCACACGGCAACCAGCAACTTGAACACTTTGGAGGTTCACCATGAGCAAGGTTTACACGTCCATCGATCAGCTTATCGGCCACACCCCGCTTCTGGAGCTCACCCACTTTGAGGCCGACGAGGACCTCAAGGCCCGTGTGCTCGTTAAGCTGGAATACTTCAACCCCGCCGGATCCGTCAAAGACCGCGTCGCCAAGAACATGATCGACGAGGCCGAAAAAGCCGGCAAGCTCGTGCGCGGCGGCGACTACACCATCATCGAGCCCACGAGCGGCAACACCGGCGTCGGCATCGCCTCGGTGGCGGCCGCCCGCGGCTACAAGGTGATCATCACCATGCCCGAGACCATGTCCGTCGAGCGCCGCAAGCTGATGCAGGCATACGGTGCGCAGCTCGTGCTCACCGACGGCTCCAAGGGCATGAAGGGCGCTATCGCCAAGGCCGAGGAGCTGCAGAAGGAGACTCCCAACAGCATCATCGCCGGCCAGTTTGTGAACACCGCCAACCCGGCCATTCACAAGGCCACGACCGGCCCCGAGATCTGGGACGACACCGACGGCCAGGTCGACATTTTCGTCGCCGGCGTTGGCACCGGCGGTACCGTGACCGGCGTGGGCGAATTCCTCAAGGAGCAGAACCCCGAGATTCAGGTCGTCGCCGTTGAGCCCGCCACCTCACCGGTGCTCTCTAAGGGCCAGGCCGGCCCGCACAAGATCCAGGGCATCGGTGCCGGCTTTGTGCCCGACGTCCTCGACACCCAGGTCTACGACGAGATCATCCCCGTCGAGAACGACGACGCCTTTGCCACCGGCCGCGCCGTGGGCCACAAGGAGGGCGTGCTCGTGGGCATTTCGTCCGGTGCCGCCGTGTGGGCCGCACTGCAACTGGCCAAGCGCCCCGAGAACGAGGGCAAGACCATCGTGGCCCTGCTTGCCGACACCGGCGAGCGCTACCTGTCCACGGCGCTCTTCCAGGACTAAGGGCCCGTCGCTTGTCGATAGGCCCAAGGCACGCCGGTCTACCCTCTCTTCTGGCCGCCTGAGCCCATCTCGTTAGGGTGTCCCACACGACGCCCGAACTTGCTACAATGTCTGCGGCGCGGAACCAGCCTCCCGCGCCGCTTTTCTTTTTTGGCCACATGCCACCAAGGAGAACCTCCCCATGCACAACAAGCGCGTGCTCGTCGCCATGAGCGGCGGCGTCGATTCCAGCGTGACCGCGTACCTGCTCAAAAGCCAGGGCTACGAATGCGTCGGTGCCACCATGCGCCTCACCTGCCCCGCACCCGACCCCGCCACGGGCATGAGTAAGGTCGGCCGCGACATCGCCGACGCGAAGGCGGTCGCCGAGCGTCTGGGGATACCCCATCATGTGCTCGACCTGCAGCAGACCTTCGACCGCAGTGTTATCGAGCGCTTTGTGAACGCCTACCAGGAGGGGCTGACGCCCAACCCGTGCATTATCTGCAACCGCCACATTAAGTTTGGCGCACTGCTCGATGCGGCGCTGGACATGGGCTGCGACTACATCGCAACGGGACATTACGCCAAAACAAGCCAGGCGGCAGACGGCACCTGGCAGCTACATCGCGGCGAGGACCCCAAAAAGGACCAAAGCTACTTTTTGTATTCACTTACGCAGGAGCGCCTGGCGCACACGATCTTTCCGCTGGCTGGCCTGGACAAAGAGCGCGACGTGCGCCGCATAGCCGCCGAGCAGGGCTTTACCAACGCCCAGAAGGCCGAAAGCGAGGACATCTGCTTTATCGCGGACGGTGACTACGCAGGCTATATCGAGCGCCGCTGCGGACATGCCGCTGCACCGGGCGACATTGTGTGGCGCGACGGCAGCGTGGTCGGGCACCACAACGGCGCGCTGCGCTACACCATCGGCCAGCGCAAGGGCCTGGGCGTCGCGATGGCGCATCCCGTGTATGTGACGGGCGTCGACGCCGCCAACAACACCGTGCATCTGGGTGAGGCCGAGGACCTGACCGCCGCTGCCCTCACGGCCGATGAGTGGATCTGGAGCGCGCCGGACGCACGCATGGAGGCGGAGCTCGACGCCGGCGGCATTCGCGTAGGTGCCAAGTACCGCTACCGTCAAAAGGACCAGGCAGCGACCCTTACGCGTGACGCCGACGGACAAATGCTGCTAACTTTTGACGAGCCGCAACGAGCCATCGCCCCCGGCCAAGCCGTCGTCGTCTATCGCGGCGACATCGTCCTGGGTGGCGGTACGGTGACCGGCGCACTTAAGTAGCCGCAGGTTTATCGCTGCACGTGTCGAAGCACCTCAACAGCGGCACTAACCTCGATTACGCGACGCTCGAGGCCGCGGCAAATGGCCTCGAGTCGACCCTCCGCCGTCGCCCATTCGCTCTGCGAAAGAATCTCGATCGCCTCATCAACAAATCCGTTGAGCCGCGATGGATCGAACCAATCGACCGAGTCCGCAAGCGCCAGCTGGACGGAAGGGTCGGGCCCAAACGGCTTAGCGGAAAACCCAAACTCCCCAGCTGCGAGCACGGCAGTTGATACGTTGTACCACAGGCAGTTGCCGCTATCGAACAGCGGGGCAGGCCTTATCTCCAGGGTGTCGACATTGCGGATGATGCCGAAGTTTCGCCAATGGCGGTCGCTGTTGGCCAAAAGGGCATCGCAGACAATCATCTGCGACATAGACCTTCTCACGGCAGCCTCGTCTGCTCCATGCTTACCAAGGAAGCGGCAGTACCGGTCGTACGTCGAGTTTCCCCGCTGGCTACCAAGTGCGCCCTTAACGGAAACAGCCGGAACGTATTCCTCGCGGCCGTCAAGAAAGTCGTCGCACAGACACACAGGGCCATCGAACATCCGCTCAACCGTATAAGGAACAAACTCGCCCTCCGACAGCAAGCGACGATGCAGGGCCGTTGCAACCGCCTCGTTAAAGGGCCGTTGGTCGTCCATGCCGCACCCCTTAACCAGAACGCGAACACCGTTGCGAATCATCCACGATTTAGGAAGCTCGCCCTCGGATGTGTTGTCGGGATTTTTAAGACCGATGCCTTCCAGCCAACCCGAACGCTCTTCGGACGCCGATCGCTCAAAATCGTTCTCGAAGTAATTGAGGTTTCGCCATTCGAACCCGTCGCATTCTGCCGGCCGCAGCCAATAACAATCCGAAAGTGATAGGCCCAGGCACCGAACCGGAACCTCAACGCCGTTAGCAATCCCCAGCTCGCGGTAGCGCGAAATAAGCCCAGGGCGAACATCGGGCACCGACCGATGGCTCCACCACACGTTGAGCTCCCGTTTATTCACCGTAGGAGAAGAGCTCGAGCACGTGCCAAACGGCATCCTCTGCGCATCGAGTACCTCGGCGATTTCGAAGGGAAACTCACGCGTCGGATCAAATGAGACACGCGCAACCTCGTAATCGGCGGACATCAGCGTAAACTTGCGCCCCACATCGGCCGCAGGACGGCGTCCACGTTTGCGGACCTTTTGATAAGCGACCGCGGAATTGTACTCGACCATCTTCCGTCCGCCCACAATAACGCACGCGAGCGTTCCCGATGCGGCAAGTTGAGATATGCGGGCTTTCGTAACGCCCAGCAGGCGGGCAGCATCACCCATAGACAAGTACTCAGACGTATCCATACACCGCATCACCTCGTTAAGTAATTTAAACGTTTAGTTAATAGATTACATGCATCATAATACTAAACAACCCAAAGCGAAAAAAGGCCCGAGAAATCGGGCCTTAGCGATTGGTCAGCCGAGTCGCAAGCTACTCCCCTAGCGCTGAACGTAGGCGCGAACCAGCTCGTAGGTGTTGCGCACGCCGTCGATGTGGCTGCGCTCGTAGTTGTGGCTCGCGTACACGCCGGGGCCGATCAGACCATGGCGAATGTCGTAGCCGGCCGAGAGCGTGGCCTCGACGTCGGAGCCATAGTGCGGGTACACATCGATGGCGTAATCGAGCTCCAGCTCGCGCGCGATGTTGGACAGCGTGGTTACCAGGTCGTAGTTGTACGGACCGCCCGAATCCTTGGCGCAAATCGAAACCATGCGCTCGGTGCAGCCCAGGTCGTCGCCCACGCAGCCCATGTCCACGCTGATCATCTCGCGCGTGTCGGCCGGCACAAAGGCGCCGCCGTGACCGACCTCCTCGTACACCGTAAAGAGCAGCGACACCTTGCGCGAAAGCGACACCTCGCCGTCAGCAACGGCGCGGGCCAGACCCAGCAGAATCGACGCGGACAGCTTGTCGTCCAGGAAGCGGCTCTTAATGTATCCGCTCTCCGTCACCGTGGTGCGCGGATCCATAGCGATGATGTCGCCGGTCTGAATACCCAGCTCGAGCACATCGTCCTTGCTGTCGACGTTCTCGTCGAGCAAGATCTCCATGTTCTTCTCGATGGTTTTGACCGGCTCATCGGCCACGTGCGCCGAAGGCTCGGTATTGAGGACCACACCCGTGTACACATTGCCGTCACGCGTGTAGACGGTGCAGTTCTCGCCATCGGCCGTAGACCACTGGTGTCCACCAAGCGTCGTGGGACGCAGGCGGCCATTGTCCTTAATGGAGCGCACCATGGCGCCCAGGGTATCGACATGGCTCGCCAACACGAGCGGCTCACCCTCACCACCAAGCCCAACGAGCACATTGCCCTTATTGGAGCGCTCGGGCCCAAAGCCCATATCGCGCAACGTCTCCATCAGATAATCAGTCGCCGCACGGGTATAGCCCGTAGGCGAAGCGATAGAAGTCAGCGTCTTAAGCTGTCCTGCGATATAGGAGAGCGTCTCCTCTAGAGAAGCATCAATATTAGAAGTCATATGCATCCTTCCAAGTAAAACTAAGACCGAGTCCCGATTTTAACCGTTCTGCACGTGCAATGCCCCAGGAGCCGAGCCGACTCCAGACGTCCCCGCACCGGTTTTGTGCACGTGCACGGTTTACAATCCCAATCTTGCATAAATCCTATCGGTATCTGCATAGAAATGAGGCATCTTTTTGCTTCGTCTCAGGGTGCCCCACCTTGGGGCGTGCAAAAAACGGAGTATTCAGCACCGTGGGCCCCAACAGCCCCATCGCGAACGACAAAACGACGCGGTTACAGCAGTGTTGCAGGTCGTCGCAAAGCAAAAACTCAGTAACAACCCCCTCCGCTCATCGATAGCCCGCCCACAATGGCTGTCGATGGGCGCCTGCGGGCCACTACGGGCCATTCAAAACGTTATGCATTTTTAAGAGCTTGCTGAATACTCCCAAAAATGCACGCTGGGAAGTGCACCACCTATCCGCAGCGGGCAGTATGCCTTGGTTTTGCCCGTCTCGGGGCATCGACGCAGCACAAAAAGCCCCGCCGTGCGTAGCACGGCGGGGCCAGCGGCAAGTCAAAAGTCCATACGCCTACAGGCGAAAGAACACCAAACTAGGCTAGGCAGCCGGGCAGATCTTCTTGAAGAGCTCGATGACGTCGTCGAGCGTCGCCTCGCGCGGGTTGCCCGGGAAGCAGGCGTCGGCCATGGCGTCCTTGGCCAGGACCTCGATCTCGTCAGCCTTCATGGCCTCGCAGACGTGCGGGATGTTCACGTCGGCGGAAAGCTGCTTGACGGCGGCGATGGCAGCATCGGCGGCCTCGTCGGTGCTCATGCCCGTGGTGTCAACGCCCATGGCGACGGCGACCTTGGCCAGGCGCTCGGCGCAAACCGGCTTGTTGAACTCCATGGCGATCGGCAGCAGCATGGCGCAGGCGACGCCGTGCGGGGTGTCGTAGTGAGCGGACAGGGTGTGAGCCATGGCGTGGTCGATGCCCAGGCCGACATTGGAGAAGCCCATGCCAGCGACATACTGGCCAAGAGCCATGCCCTCGCGGCCGGAGCCGGGCTTGCCGGACTTGGCCTCGGCAACGGAGTCGCGCAGGTTCTCGCTGATCAGCTTGATAGCCTCAAAGTGGAACATGTCGGAGAGCTCCCAAGCGCCCTTGGTGGTGTAGCCCTCGATGGCGTGGGTCAGTGCGTCCATGCCAGTGGAAGCGGTCAGGCCGGCGGGCATGGAAGCCATCATGTCGGGATCGACGACAGCAACCTCGGGGGCATCGTTGGTGTCGACGCACACGAACTTGCGGACCTTCTCGGGGTCGGTGATGACGTAGTTGATGGTCACCTCGGCAGCGGTACCGGCGGTCGTCGGCACAGCGATGGTGAACACGGCGTGGTTCTTAGTCGGAGCAACGCCCTCGAGGCTGCGGACATCGGCAAACTCGGGGTTGTTGATGATGATGCCGATGGCCTTAGCGGTGTCCATGGAGGAGCCGCCGCCGATGGTCACGATAGCGTCAGCCTCGGCGGCCTTGAAGGCCTCGACGCCGTCCTTGACGTTCTGGATGGTGGGGTTGGGCTTGATCTCGGAGTAGAGGCTCCATGCGATGCCGGCGGCGTCGAGCTCGTCGGTCACCTTAGCGGTAACGCCAAACTTGACCAGATCGGGGTCGGAGCAGACGAAGATCTTCTTGTAGCCGCGACGCTGGAGCTCGCCGGGGATCTCCTTGATGGCGCCGGAACCATGATAAGAGATGGTATTGAGAACGAAACGATTAGCCATTGATAGCCTCCCATCGTGTGCGGGGCATCCATTACGCCCCGCGCTATAAGTCCCATCCTAACGCTTTTGAAACAAAAAACGCGTGAGAACGTCAAAAGTGTTAAAGCGTTTCAACAGATGATGAAAAATATTGCGGCAAAGGGACAGCCCCTTTGCCGCAATCGGTTACTTTCGGCAGCCCTCTTTCCAAGCCTCGGCCGCAACCTTCCAGCGTAAGCGCAAGTCGCGCTCGCGGTCGATGAACATGATGGCAAACGCGACAAACAGCAGCAAACTCGCCACGACGATGGCGTGCAGCCCCATGCGCTCAATACACCAGTTGCCCAGCACGGCGCCAAACACAAAGGTAAAGATCACGCCAAAGTACAGCAGGCCGTTTTCCAAAAAGCCGCGCCTGTGGGTGATGATGTAATCGTCCACGTTTTGCAGCGCGTTGCGCAAGTTGCCGATGCACATGGTCGTAGCGATGCCGTGACCGTGGATCTTGCGGAAGCTCTCGACTTGCATGCCGCAGGCAAAAGAGGTGAGGCAGTTGGCGAGCAGGTTGTAACCGCCACCGGGGATAAAGCTCACGCCCAGCAAGATGACGGCTTCAAAGAACACCGTCACCTGACGCCAGTGGATCACGCTGCCAAACCGCTCGTGTACCAGATCGGCAAGCATAATACCCACGGCAAACGACACCACAGGAAAGAAGTAGCGCCCCGCAAGTGCCCAGTTGCCCTCCGAGATGCTCACGCCCACGAGCAGGATGTTGCCTGTCTGCGCGTTGGCGAAAACATGGTCGCGCCCAATGTACGAATACACGTCCATAAAGCCACCGGCGAGCGCCAAGATGATGCCCAGCTCAATAGACTCCGATATCTGTTTGGCACGCTGCATCGTCGTGCATCCTCCTTGTTGACGACTCTCTCGTGCGTTGGCGGAAACATAGCCGCCGTTCATACTGTAACCCATTGACAACATGGCGTGCGCGCGAGACGACCCCTTCGACACAGGGATACACAGTCTGGAAACAAACGACACCCGCATCGACACGCCGATCCGCTAGCTCATGTACTCCACCAGTCTTTTTAGCCCCGTCCCAAAAAGACTGGTTACAATTACGTGCAGCATACAAACACCGGGAGGGATCGTGGCAAAAAAGCCTCAGCACGCTCAGAACAACCAGCGCAGTCAGCAGGGCAAACAGGGCCAGCAGCAAAAGCGCGGCGGTAAGGCGCAGGGTGGGCACACCACGCATACCCCAGCAGCGCTCACACGCCCCTGGCGTCCGGGCCGCGATAAGTTCCTCCCCGTCAGCCGGGCCGACATGGATGCGCGCGGCTGGGACCAGTGCGACTTTGTCTACGTCTGCGGCGATGCTTACGTGGACCATCCCAGCTTTGGCATGGCCATCATCAGCCGTGTCCTCGACGCGCACGGCTACAAGGTGGGCATCATCTGTCAACCCGACTGGACTGACCCCGCCAGCATCACTGTGCTCGGCGAGCCGCGCCTGGGCTTTCTCGTCAGCGCCGGCAACATGGACTCCATGGTCAACCACTATTCGGTGACCAAGCACCGCCGCCACACCGACGCCTATACCCCCGGCGGCGAGGAAGGTCACCGCCCCAACCGTGCCGTCACGGTCTACGGCAATCTCATCCGCCAGACGTTCAAGGACGCTCCCGTCATTATCGGCGGCATCGAGGCGAGCCTGCGCCGCCTGGCCCACTACGACTACTGGCAGGACAAGCTCAAGCGTTCGGTACTGCTCGACTCGGGCGCCGACATCCTCATCTACGGCATGGGCGAGCACGCGATCGTCGAGATCGCCGACGCGCTCGACGCGGGACTGCCCGTCGATCAGATCACCTATATCAACGGCACCGTTTACCGCACCGGTTCGCTCGACGAGGTCTACGACTACGACCTGCTGCCCAGCTGGGACGACCTTACCGCCGACAAGCTCAACTACGCGCGCAGCTTTAACGTGCAGCAGCAAAACATGGACCCCATCACCGGGCATCGCCTGGTAGAGCCCTACCCCAACAGCATTTATGTGGTGCAGAACCCGCCGTCGGCGACGCTCACCACCGATGAGATGGACGAGGTGGCCGAGCTCCCCTACGCACGTGATTGGCATCCCGACTACGACGCGGCAGGCGGCGTGCCGGCCTTTGCCGAGATCAAGTTTTCCATTAGCTCCAACCGCGGCTGTTTTGGCGAGTGCTCGTTTTGCGCGCTCACCTTCCACCAGGGCCGCGTGCTGCAGATGCGCAGCCACGACTCGATCATGCGCGAGGCCGAGCTGCTCACGCGCGACCCGGAGTTTAAGGGCTACATCAACGACGTGGGCGGACCGACGGCCAACTTTAGCCGCCCGGCCTGCGACAAACAGCTCAAGCACGGCGTGTGCAAGAACAAGCGCTGCCTGTGGCCGAGCGTATGCAAGAACATGGTGGTCGACGAGAGCGGCTACACGCAGCTGCTGCGCGACCTGCGCCAGCTGCCGGGCGTCAAGAAGGTCTTTGTCCGCAGCGGCATCCGTTTTGACTACACCATGGCCGATGCCTCGGACGAGTTTTTGCGCGAGCTGCTGGAACACCATGTCTCGGGCCAGCTACGCGTGGCACCCGAGCACGTGAGCGACGCGGTGCTCTCCGTAATGGGCAAGCCGAGCCGCGCCGTCTACGATGCGTTCTGTCGCAAATTTGAGCGCTTGAACCGCGAATACGGACTCAAGCAGTATGTGGTGCCGTATCTGATATCGAGCCATCCCGGCTCGACGATGAAGGAAGCCGTGGACCTCGCCGAGGCCGTGCGCGACATGGGCTACATGCCCGAGCAGGTGCAGGACTTCTACCCCACGCCGTCCACCATGTCGACGTGCATGTACTACACCGGCGTGGACCCGCGCACCATGCAGCCGATCTATGTGGCGCGCGACCCGCACGAGAAGGCCATGCAACGTGCGCTCATCCAGTATCGCAAGCCCGAGAACTACAAGCTCGTGCGCGAGGCGCTGGAAAAAGCCGGCCGCCGCGATCTGATTGGCTACACCAAGCATTGCCTGATTCGTCCCGTGCCGCCGCGCCCGGGCGAGACATCTGCCAACGGCGGGCATGGAACCGGCAAGAAGGGCGGCAAGCCGCACGGTGGCGCCGGCAAGGGGCCCAAGGGTAGCAAGGGGCACAGCGGCATGTCGCGCGCACAGAACACTGCCGGTCGCAATCGCGCAGCCCAGGGGCGTCAGGGCGCCAACGGAGGCGGACGCCGCAACTAGGGCAGCGGTGCGCTCGCTGCATCCACCCCACACGCGTGGCGCAGCGAACGCATTGCCTCAACGAGGATGACGCCGGCGATAGCGACCGTAATTGCCACATCGAGCGGCGTGTTCACAAACCAGAGCAACGTCATGAGATACGACCCGGCATTAAAGGCAAAGTGCAGCAGAATCGTGTAGCGGAGCTTTCCGGTCGTCACGAGCACCCAGCCAAAAATGAGGCCGGCAGCGCCCGCATAGCAGCCCTGCACCCAGTTCATATGCATAAAGCCAAAGATGGCCGCCTGCAGCACGATTGCCGCGGCGATACCCCACGTGCTTGGGGCCGCCCAAGGCACCATGGCGCCATCCTGCGCGCTCGCACGACGCCGGCGCTTCCAAAGTGGGCGGCACTGCGGATTAAACGCTCGGAGCGAAAACTCAAAAATAATGCCGCGCACCAGCAGCTCTTCACAAAATGGGGCGCCGAGTACCGTAGTCAGGACGGCGAGATAACTGGTGTCGCCCATGCCTGTTTCCTCGACAAGCTCGCTGTAGTCGGCCGCGGCATCGGGCAACAGCGACAGCGCGGCGTCGGTCACGTAGCCAACAACCACCTGCAGGGCCAGGCCGATCACGATAACGCAGGCGATGCGTTTCCACGCCCCACGCGCTCCCCCGCCGAGCGGGTGTTCGCTTTGCCGGCGTGCCATAAACGAACGCGGCCACAGATAACGCCACCACAGCAGCGCCATCAAAAACGATGCTGTCTGCGCGACGGCCTGAAGCAATTGAATGTCGAGGTCATCGATCGAAAAACCCATGAACACCGATGCGACGCCAAGGGCGGAAAACAAAACGACGCTCAGGGCAATATCGACAGCAACGACGCCAAAACAGGCAAGCGCCCAAATCATCGCATTGAGCATGCCAACCTCCTCAAGACCGTTCCCTAGTTCTACCACAACTCGGCAGAGAGCTGATCCCATGGGGACGGAGGAAAACGGATCACTTATTGATGAGAATCGGGCGCAGTGCCAAAAGCCCCGTTGGGCGAGATGTCGAACGGGAAGGTGCCGCAGCGATTGAACGCGGCGATAAACATGCGGATGGCGTTGGACGGCGTGGTGCCCACGAGCTGAGTTGCCGCCGCGAAGGCTGCCTTCTCCTCGGGCAAGACCTTCGCGACTACGGGGGTCATGTGTTCTGCCATGGCGCTTCCTTTTTGAAACGACGGTAGTGCGGATAGATGCGGGCCACGCGGCTGGGCGACGGGCTGTGAAGGCAACCCGATTGGCCCGCATCTGGAGTTTGTTTCTGCGGCGTTGTATTACTTGGTATTCCTAAGTATTACCCCGCAGATAGAATACCACACCCGACCCCATGGGGACGGAGGAAAACGAATCATTTTGTTGCTGAGTTAGTTTTTAGAGCGTGGTGATGTCCGAGATATCGAGGGCCTGAGCGTCGGCGACATCGTGCGTGGCAAGCAACAGCATACGGCCGTCGAGCAGGTCGAGCACGACCTTGATCGTCGCATCGCGCGCGGCGGCATCCAGGCCGGTAAAGGGCTCGTCAAGAATCACCGCGCCGCCCGGGCACAGCAGGGCGCGGGCGATCTCGACACGGCGGCGCTGCCCGCCCGAAAGCTCGGCCACGCGAGCGTGCACATCGACCCCCGGCGCCAGCAGGCGCAGCATTGCCGCGGCGCTCGAAGCGTCCACGCGTGCATCGGCGCACACCAGCACGTTATCCAGCGCCGAGGCGGACTCGACCAAGCGTGCATCCTGAAACACCATCGAGCACGGCGCGCACTCCCCCGCTGCCAACGAAAGCAGCGTCGACTTGCCCATGCCCGAAGCGCCCATCACGCAAACACGCCCACCCGCGGGCACGTTGAGCGCCAAACCTTCGAGCGCCGGCGCCCAGGGTACACGGTCGCCCACGGCAAGCGCAAGCTCCGCCGCAGCGCTGGCGCCAGCAGAGGCCGCACGCCCACGGCCCCCGCGTCCATGCGCCCGCACGGCAACACGCCATGCCATGGAACCCGAAGCCCGCAGCAGCCACACCAGCACGCGCTCACACGCCCACGAGGCGGCAACGACCAGCACGGTCCACGCCAGCAAATCAGCCGTCTCAATCAAAAGCTTTGCCTGATAGATGCGCTCGCCCACGGTGCCCACCGCCATGCCGATCAGCTCGGCTGCCACGCCGGCCTTCCAGCTCATGCCGATCACGGCGCGGGCGCACGAAAGCACAAACGGCAGGACTTCGCGCCAGGTATGGGCGCAAAACAGGCGCCAGCCGCGCACGCCATGCAGACGGAACATCTGCTCCAGCGTTTTATTCACCTGAGCCAGCCCCTCGGCCAGCGAAAAATACACGCCCGGCAGCGCCATCAAAAAGACCGCGGCGATGCTCACGCGCGCCGACCCCAACCAAATGAGCAGCAGGACCACCACGCAGGCAACCGGCGTCGCCTTTACAAACGACAGCGCCGGAGCCACCAGGTGCGCAAACGCCCGCGAACGTGACGAAATCCCGGCAAGCACGCCGCCGCACACCGCGGCAAGCGCCAGCCCACCCAGTATCCGCGCGCCCGAGCCCGCCAAAATCGCCCAGGTACCGCCATCGCACACCAAGCGCAGCAGCGCCAAGGCAACAGCACCCGGCCCCGGCAAAATCAACGGCTGCGCCACCAGCGCCGCCGCGAAGACCCACACGGCAAGCCAAAAGGCGGCGACGGCACCTGCTGCCGCCACCGCCTTCATACGCTCTGTCATTTGTCGAGCAAACGCACGCACGGGCTACTCCATGTAGTAGAAATCGTCAGCCGGAAGTTTACCACCCACGGCGCTCGCGTCCGCGTCGGACAGCACCTGCAGATACCCACTAAGTGCCACCTTCATATCCTTCCCCGTCTGGCACACGAGCATGCACCCGGGAATCGCCTTTTCGGCAATCGTGGCGTTATCCACGATGCCCGCATCGACCACGGCCTGAGCCCAGTCCGCCGGCGCCGCGTTGACGGCCTTCACGCTCGCCGCATGGCAGCTCAAGAACTCCGCCACAGCCTCGGGATGTTCCTCGGCAAACGCGCGGCGCACCACGGTCACGCCCGTCAGCAGGCGCGAACCCGTGTCACCCGCCAACTCGTCCCACACATCGGCCAGACTTACCGGCGCCGACAGCTTGCCTTCGCTCTTGGCGATGGCAGCGGTCTTGAACGGCTCCGGCAGCACGCCCACGGCAGACGGATCGGCAAGCAGGGCCGACAGCACCTCGGTGGGCTCGCTCTTAAACTCGAGCGTCACCTGGCCGATCAGGCCCGCGCGCTCCAGCAGGTAGTTCATGACGTACTCCGGCGTGGTGCCCTTGCCCGTCATGTAGACGGTGCGACCCGCCAGATCGCCAAACGAGGCCACTTTCGCGTCGCCCGTCACAACGTTCAGCACACCCAGCGTGTTGATGTCGATGACCTGCACCGCGCCCTCGGTCTTGTTATAGAGCACGCTCGCCACGTTGGCCGGCACCAGGGCAATGTCGATATCGCCCTGAATGACCTTGGGCACGATCTCGTCGGCGGCGGTGTTGATCGCAAAGTCGAACTCATTGTCCGTCTCGCCATCGGCCGCCCGGTCCATAAACTGCACCAGACCAATCGAGGTCGGCCCCTTGAGCGAGGCGACGTGCACCTCGACCGGCTCTGCAGCAGCACCGGCGCCGTCCGTGGCAGCCGAGCCCGCGGCGGACCCGGCCCCCGCAGCCCCGCCACCACAGCCCGCGAGCGCGAGCGACAGGACGCTCGCGGCGAGCGCCGAGGCAAACCCCCGGCGCGACATCTCAAAATCAAACGCGCGCATCGCTAGCACGTCCCCTCGTTGGGCATCGTCCATGCGTGATGGTCGGTATGCAGTAGCTCCTCGGCCAACGGCGAGAGCGGCTCACCCAAGAACTCGCGGTAGCACGCCTGGACATCGGGATTCTCGTGCGAGAAGCGAATGTCCGCAGCGGCATCCAGGCCCCAGAGCACCTGGCCACGCTCGGCTGCCAGCTCGCAGCCGTCGTGGATGGGCTGACCGCCGCCACCGACGCAGCCGCCCGGGCATGCCATAACCTCGACGAAGTCATAGCTCACGCGGCCGTCGCGAATCGCGTCGAGCAGACGGGCAACATTGCCCAGCCCGTGTGCCACGGCGACGCGCACCTTGGTGCCATCGATATCGGCCACGGCTTCCTTCCAGCCGTCCAGGCCGCGCACATCGGTAAAGAAGTCGGCGTCGGGATTCTTGCCCGTCACCAGGTAATAGGCCGAGCGCACGGCGGCCTCCATCACGCCGCCCGTGGCGCCAAAGATCACACCCGCGCCCGTGCCAAAGCCCAGCGGCGTATCGAGCGGCTCCTCAACCAGCGTATCCACGCTCACGTGGTTCGCGCGGATCATGCGCACCATCTCGCGCACCGTCAGCGCAACGTCCACGTCGGGCGCACCGCTCTCGCCCACCATGCTGGGCAGCGCGCACTCGGCCTTCTTGGCCGTGCACGGCATCACGGACACCACAAACAGACGCTCGGGCTCCACGCCCAGCACCTTGGCGTAATATGTCTTGGCGATAGCGCCGAACATCTGCTGCGGCGACTTGGACGTGGACAGGCTGTCGACAAACTCCGGATAGCGTGCCTTCACAAAGCGCACCCAGCCCGGGCAGCAGCTCGTGAACATGGGCCAGCCGTGGCTGTCGCCCTCGCCTTTGGCGGTCTTACCCAGGCGCTCGAGCAGCTCGAAACCCTCCTCCATAATGGTGAGATCGGCCGAGAAGTCGGTGTCGAACACGTACTCAAAGCCCACGCGGCGCAGCGCGCAAGCCAGGCGCTCGACGGTAGCCTCCTCGCGCGGAATGCCGAGCTCCTCGCCCCAGGCGCTACGCACGGCCGGCGCAATCTGCACCAGCACGATCTTGTCGGGATCGGCGAGAGCATCGAACACGGTCTCAGTATCGTCACGCTCGCGCAGGGCGCCCGTCGGGCAATGCGTAATGCACTGACCGCACGCGACGCAATCGGTCTTGCCGATCGGCGCACGCCCGCGGGTGCCCACGGCGGTATGCGTGGCGCGGTTGGTCAGGTCCCAAATTCCTAAGCCCTGCACGCTCTCGCACACCTTGATGCAGCGCATACATTTGATGCACTTGTCGTTATCGCGGATGATGGGGAAATCGAAGTCCCAGCCCTCGCGCGCCAGGTGCTGCTCGTACGGCAGATAGAAGATGCCCAGGTCGTTGGCGATGGTCTGCAGGTTGCAGTTACCGCTGCGCACGCAGCTCGTACAGCGCGAGTCGTGCTGGGACAGCAGCAGCTGCACGTTGGTGCGACGCGCCTCGCGGGCCTTGGGGCTGTTGGTGTGAACCACCATGCCGTCGAGCACGTAGTTGTTGCAGGCGGCAACCAGCTGGTCGCAGCCCTCAACCTCGACCACGCACAC
>USFU01000008.1 GCA_900554135.1 uncultured Collinsella sp.
CTCTTCTACTTCCTGGGCGTCTTTGCCGTCATCGCCTCGGGCCTCATGCTCAAGAAGACCAAGCTCTTCGCCGGCCGTCCGACGCCGTTCGTTATGGAGCTTCCTGCCTACCACTTCCCGGCGATCCGCTCTTGGGCGCTGCACGTGTGGGAACGCTGCTGGGCCTTTATCAAGAAGGCCGGCACGGTCATCTTCGCGTCCACCGTCGTCGTTTGGTTCCTCTCCAACTTTGGTAGCTATAACGGTTCCTTTGGCTTCCTGCCTGCGATGGACGGCATCCCCGAGGAGTTTATGGACTACTCCGTGCTTGCCATGCTCGGCAACCTGGTCGCTTGGATCTTCGCCCCGCTCGGCTTTAGCACCTGGCAGGCAACTGCGCTGACTGTCTCTGGCCTTGTCGCCAAGGAGAACGTCGTCGCCACCGCCGGCTCGCTGCTGTCGGTTGCTGACGCCGCCGAGACCGACCCGAGCCTGTGGACCGCGTTTGCCGGCATGTTCCCGACTATGGGCGCCTGCGTTGCCTTCGGCGCTTTCAACCTGCTGTGCGCCCCGTGCTTTGCCGCCATGGGCACTATCCGCAATCAGATGGACTCCGGCAAGTGGACCGCGATTGCCATCGGCTACGAGTGCGCCTTCGCTTGGGTCATCGGCCTGTTCATCAACCAGTTCTACAACCTGCTTGTCCTTGGCCAGTTTGGTATCTGGACGGTTGTGGCCATCGTGCTGCTGGTTGCGATGCTCTTCCAGATCTTCCGTCCCATGCCCAAGCACGCTTGGACCGACGAGGATGAGACCAACACCGCTTCCGCCGCAGTTTCCGCTTAAGTCCGAATAAGGATTAGCCCCTTTACACGAGCCCGGGTGTCCCAGCGACACTCGGGCTTTTTGGTGGGGGAGATGTGGCGTTTCCGCAGATAAAACCGACCAAAATAAACCTGTCCCTTTTTGGTAGGTGGAGAATGGGGTAAAGTAAGTGGTGGTTAACTAGAGGAGGCTTGCTATGGCACCTATCGATATTGTTGTACTGGCTGTTATCGGCATTGCGTTTGTCGCCGTGTGCGTGCGCATTTATCGCAAGGGCACCTGCGCCGACTGCGCTCAAGGTGGCGTTTGCACGGGACATTGCTCCAACAAAAAGACGTGCGCCGCGCTTAAGGGCGTGGACAAAATTGCCGAAGACCTGGGCCGCGGTATCAAATAAGGTCCAGGCATCCAGGCGCCCCGCGAGCATCCGTTCGCGGGGCGCTTTGCACATTTGGCGGCGAGCGCGGCGAGTTGAAGAGTGATTTTGGGGTATCGTTACCTGTACTGTTAATTGGCAACTTATCTATAACGGAGTAACCCCATGAGCGCTCGCGTAACCATGAAGGACATAGCCGCCGAGCTTGGCGTTTCCATCAATACCGTGCACAAGGCCCTGACGGGTAAGGCCGGCGTGAGCGAATCCGTGCGCTCCAAGGTGAATGCTAAGGCCGAGGCCATGGGTTACCATCGCAATACGAGTGCCTCGAGCCTGCGCCGCAAGGATATCAACCTGGTGTTTTGCCTGCCCCGCGCATCGTGCGAGGGGGCGTACTTTTTCCGTTACCTTTGGGAAGGCTGCAACCGCTTTGAGCAGGAGGTCATCGACCGGGGCATTACGGTTGAGCGCGTTGAATTTGGCGTGGGTGGCTACGCCGATGCGCTCGAGCAGATCGATGAGCGTCTGCAGGTAGGCGAGAAGATCGATGGTCTGCTTGCCTATGTTCCGGGTGATGACCGCGCGACCGAGCTCTTGAGGCAGATTGCCGAGGCGGGCGTGACAATCGAGCTCGTAGACGGCGACCGCCCACACCTCGATCGCCTGGGTGCCAGTCTGGCGGACTATTCCGCGGCGGGCAGTCTTATGGCAGAGCAGGCGGCAAATCTGGTCCACGCTTCTGGGGCTGACGCCCGCGTGCTCCTGTTGGCGGGCGACCCCTATACCGATTCACACTACCTGACCGCCCGCGCCTTTCATAATTACCTGCGCGAACACGATATTCCATGGCAGGTTGAGGACCTTGCCGGCGCCCATGCGCAAGTCAAACAGCTCGAGCGCGAGCTTGAGCAGCGCTTGAGTGCGCCGGATGCTCCCGAGCTCATCTGTAGCGTTTTTGCCGTTGGTTCCGAGGTGGTCGCCGACGCGCTTGTTTCAAGCGGCAAGGCCGGCAAGGTCATGGTAATCGGCAACGACCTGTTCCCCGAGAGCGCCTTGGCCTTGCGCCGTGGCATCTTTACCAATATTGTCTATAAGGACCCGGTGAGCCTGGCCTACCGTGGCGCCAAGACCTTGGGCGAGTATCTGCTGTGGGGTAAAACTCCGGCGGAGCCCGTGCAGAAGGGTGCTGTGGAGATGGTGTTTGCCAGCAACGTCGACCGCTACTGCGAGCTTGCGGGAATTTAGCCGTTTGGTCAGGTACCCCCTCTTGCGACGTGCATTTTTTGGAGTATTCAGCAATGGCGTGTCCCGAAAGAGGCTCAGAACGACTGTTTTGAGTGCCGCCGATGGCGTAAATCGCCATCGGCGGCACTTTTTTATGCCGATTGGGCGCAATATGCATATCGAGTAGGGCATTGAGGACGGTGCGCGGTGCGCTCCGATGCTGAATACTCCCAAAAATGCACGGCTGAACATGACCCACCTGACCAAAACGCTCAAGTTCGGTATTCGGGGACGCCTGCCAATTCGCAATACATACAAGTCACGGCTCCAGTAACCGTTGAACGGGCAAAATCGACCGTTCACCCCATGGTGGTTAGGTGAACGTTCACCTTTTAAGTCGCAATGAATTAGTATAGTGAACGTTCACCTAGAGGATAACGAGCGCATCGTGCGCCCGCTCCGCCAACAAAGGGGTTGTTTGATGAAAAACTTCATGGACGATCAGGATTTCCTGCTGAGCACCAAAACCGGCGAGGAGCTGTTCCACAACTTTGCCGAGGGTATGCCCATCGTTGACTACCACTGCCACATTTCTCCCAAGGAGATCTGGGACGACAAACGTTTTGAGAACATCACCGAGGTTTGGCTGGGCGGTGACCACTACAAGTGGCGCCTGATGCGTGCCAACGGCGTTGACGAGCGCTTCATTACCGGCGATGCCCCTGCTCGCGAGAAGTTCCAGAAGTGGGCCGAGACCCTGGGCCGTTGCGTGGGCAACCCCGTCTTTGAGTGGAGCCACCTGGAGCTTAAGCGTTACTTTGGCTACGAGGGCGTCCTGAACGGCAAGACCGCTCAGGAGGTCTGGGACCTTGCCAACGCCAAGCTCGCTGAGGCCAGCTTTACCTGCCGCAACCTGATCAAGCAGTCCAACGTCCGCATGATCTGCACTACCGACGACCCCGCCGACAGCTTTGAGTGGCACAAGAAGATTGCCGCCGACGACAGTTTTGACGTTCAGGTCGTTCCCGCCATGCGCCCCGATGCCGCCCTGCGCATCGAGCGTGGCCAGGAGTTCGCCGACTACTGCAAGCATCTCTCCGAGGTTGCTGGCGTTGAGATCAGCGACTTCGAGGGCATGAAGGCTGCCATCTCCAAGCGCTACGACGTTGCCCACGAGCTGGGCTGCCGCGCTTCCGACCACGCGCTCGACTACGTTATGTACGTTCCGGCTACCGCCGACGAGATCGAGACTATCTTTGCCAAGGGCCTTGCCGCCGAGCCGCTTGCCGAGGACGAGGTCCTCAAGTACAAGACGGCCTTTATGCAGTTCGTCGCCGGCGAGTATGTCCGCCTTGGCTGGGCCATGCAGCTGCACTTTGGCTGCAAGCGTGACAACAACCGCGCTATGTTCGCCAAGCTCGGTCCCGACACCGGCTACGACTGCATCTCCAACTACACGCCGTCCGACCAGCTGGCCGATTTCCTCAACTCCATCCAGGAGTCCACGGGTCTGCCCAAGACCATCCTGTACAGCCTGAACCCCATCGACAACACCATGATCGATACCGTGATGGGCTGCTTCCAGGAGGCTCCGACCGCCGGCAAGATCCAGAACGGCTCTGCCTGGTGGTTCAACGACAACGAGGTTGGTATGCGCGAGCAGCTCACGGCTCTGGCTAACGAGGGCGTGCTGGGCAACTTTGTGGGCATGCTTACCGATTCCCGCTCCTTCCTGTCCTACCCGCGTCACGAGTACTTCCGTCGCGTGCTGTGCGGCGTGATCGGCGAGTGGGTCGAGCAGGGCAAGTATCCGGCCGACATGGAGCTGCTGGGAGCCATCGTGCGCGACATTAGCTACAACAACGCGGTCCGCTACTTTGGCTTTGACCTGGATACCGTCGAGGCCTAAACCCGCATCGAACCACACCGAACTCGGGAGCGCCGTTGCCACACGCGGCGCCCCCGTTTTGCCTGCACGCTAACAGCAATCTAAGGAGAGACATCGATGGAGAACATCAGCTACGAGACGCTCGAGAAGATTGGCTACAAGGGCTACCTGCTGCCCAAGGACGCGCCCGAGAAGGTTCTGCAGTTTGGCGAGGGCAATTTCCTGCGCGCCTTCGTCGACCGCTTCTTTGACATGGGCAACGAGGCAACCGGCTGGAACGGCAAGGTTGTCATGGTACAGCCCATCAGTGGCGCCTTTGGCTTTGCCGATGGCATCAATGCCCAGGATGACCTGTACACCGTGCTGGTGCGCGGCAAGGAGAACGGCAACACGGTCGACGAGTCCCGCGTGATCAGCGCCTGCAGCCGCTGCCTCAATCCGTATCGTGAGGACGACTACCGCGCCATGATGGAGGTCGCAGTCTCCGACGATTTGGAGATTATCGTCTCCAACACCACCGAGGCTGGCATTGCCTACGATCCGTCCTGCAAGGCCGACGACATGCCGCCCGCGAGCTTCCCCGCTAAGCTTGCCCAGGTGCTCCACACCCGCTGGGCCGCCGGCAAGCCGGGCGTCATCGTGCTCGCCTGCGAACTCATCGATCACAACGGCGAGGAGCTGCTGCGCATCATGAACCAGTACGTGAGCGACTGGGGCTGGGAGGACGAGTTTGCGCAGTGGATGGCCAACGACTGCACCGTCTGCACCACGCTCGTCGACACTATCGTCCCCGGCCGCATCCGCGACCCCAAGGAGGCCGCTGCCGTGGCCGAGCGCCTGGGCTACGAGGATCCCTTCCTGGCCGTGCGCGAGCCCTTCCAGATGTGGGGTATCCAGGGCGATGAGTCGCTCAAGGAGCGTCTGCCCTTCGTGAAGGCCGGCCTGCCGGGTGTCTTTGTGACCCCCGATGTCACCCCGTACAAGAAGCGCAAGGTCCGCATCCTCAACGGCGCCCACACTGCCTTTGTTCCGGGCTCCTGGGTTGCCGGCTTTGACATCGTGCGCGATTGCATGCATGACGAGACCGTTCGCGGCTTCATGAACACCATGCTCTACGACGAGGTCATCCCGACGCTTGCCGCCGACCTGGACGTCGAGGACTGCAAGGCCTTTGCCGCCGCCGTCGAGAACCGCTTCGACAACCCGTTTATCGACCACGCGCTGCTCTCCATTTGCCTCAACTCTACTGCCAAGTGGCGTGCCCGCGACCTGCCTACGCTCAAGGACTATGTTGCCGAGACCGGCAACCTGCCCAAGTGCCTGGCGACGAGCCTCGCTACGCTCATTGCCTTCTATACTCAGGAGCTCGTTGCTCGTGAGGGCGATGGCCTGCACCTGCGACGCGCCGACGGCACCGAGTACACCGCTCAGGACGATGCCTTCGTGCTCGATTTCTACGCCGCCCACGCCGGTGCAGACGATGCTGAGCTGGTGCACGACGTGCTCACCAATGAGCAAATGTGGGGCGAGGACCTTACGCAGATCGCCGGCCTTGAGGAGTTTGTCGTCAACGCGCTTGCCGTCGTGCGCGTCGAGGGCGCCAAGCAGGCCTTCGCCAACGCCCAGGCCTAAATCCTTCTGTGCGCCTGCCGGGCAACTGGCGGGCGCCCGCTGACTTCTGCTCAACCTGTAGGGTTAGGACTCTTTGTAATGAATACTATCCAGATCAATCCGGCCGACAACGTCATCGTTGCGTTGTCGCCGCTTGCCAAGGGCGCCGCCGTCGCGGTTCCCGGGGTGGGCGAGGTCGTTGCCGCGGAGGATATTCCGCAGGGCCACAAGATGGCCGTGCGTGCCATTGCGGCGGGGGAGGATGTCGTCAAGTACGGTCTTCCTATCGGCCACGTGACGGGCGACATCCAGCCCGGTCAGTGGCTTCATACGCATAACGTCAAGACCAACCTTTCGGGCGAGGTCGACTACGTTTACAACCCGACGCATCCGGTCGTTGAGCCGGTTGAGCCCGAGACCTTTATGGGCTTCCGTCGCGCCGACGGCCGCGCCGCCACGCGCAACGAGCTGTGGATCATCCCCACGGTCGGCTGCGTCAACGAGGTCGCACGTGCCATGTGCGAGCAGGCTCAGGATCTGGTCGAGGGCTCGCTGGAGGGCGTTTACTACTTCCCGCATCCCTTTGGCTGCTCGCAGACCGGCGCCGACCATGCCCAGACGCGTCGTCTGCTGGTGGCGCTCTCGCGTCACGCAAACGCTGCGGGTGTGCTGTTCCTGTCCCTCGGTTGCGAAAACTGCACGCACCAGCAGGTACTCGACGAGCTCGGTGACTTCGATCACGAGCGCGTCCGCTTCCTTACCTGCCAGGATGTTGCCGACGAGCAGGTCGAGGGCCACAAGATTCTGTCCGAGTTGGCTGACCTGGCCAAGCAGGCCAAGCGTGAGCCCATTCCGGCCTCTGAGCTGGTCATTGGCCTTAAGTGCGGTGGCTCTGACGGTCTTTCGGGCATTACCGCCAACCCCACGATCGGTCGCGTGAGCGATATGGTTGTCGCCCGCGGCGGCACGTCGGTGCTCACCGAGGTGCCCGAGATGTTTGGCGCGGAGAGCATTCTGCTCGATCGTTGCGAGAGCCAGGACGTCTTTAACGCGGCGGCCGACATGCTCAACGGCTTTAAAGACTACTTTATCAGCCACGGCGAGGTCGTCTATGAGAACCCGAGCCCCGGCAACAAGGATGGCGGCATCACCACGCTCGAGGACAAGAGCTGCGGCTGTGTGCAAAAGGGCGGATCTGCCCCCATCGTCGACGTGCTGCCGTATGCCGGTCAGGCTACCAAGCATGGCCTGAACATGCTGTGCGGTCCGGGCAACGATATGGTATCCACCACGGCCCTGACGGCTGCCGGCTGTCATGTGATCCTGTTCTCGACCGGCCGCGGCACGCCGTTTGGTGCACCGGCGCCCACGCTCAAGGTGTTCACCAACCAGCGTCTGTGCGACCACAAGGCCAACTGGATGGACTTTAACGCCGGCGTGGTGGCTACGGGCGAGCGCACGCTCGATGAGGCTGCCGGCGACCTGTATCAGATGGTGCTGGACACGGCGAGCGGCAAGCTTACGAGTGCCGAGCGTCGCGGCTGCCACGAGATCAGCATTTGGAAGGATGGCGTCTGCCTGTAGCGGTAAATGGGTTCGCATAGGGCGCTATTGACCATGGCCGCGTCGGGAGTGTTCCCGGCGGGGCCATGTTTGTTCTGTCTGTTCGGGCGTGTCTTCCTGAGGGTACGGGAGCGGCGAAAACAATAAACGTTCACCTAATCGACCTCATATTTAAACCCACTCAATACCCATGTAATCGGGATTTTTTTCAAGTCAGATGTCCGTTCAACGGCAAAAAACGACCGTTCAAGGATAATATACAAGTGAACGTTCACCTATCATAAGCAATCGCGCATAATCAAGCTAAACGTTCACCCTGCGAGTGACGACATGCAGACAGACGTCGGTATGGACTCCAATGTCTTGTTACAAGACAATCGAGAAAAGAGAGGGAGCTCGATGACTAATAAGATCGGAAAAAAGCGCAAGATCACATTCTGGACGCGCTTGGGCTTTGGTATGGGCGGTATGCTCAACTCCGGCGCCCTGAGCTTTACGCACAGCTACATGGTGCTGTTCCTGTCCACGGAGTGCGGCCTGTCCGCAGGCGAGGCTGCGCTGATCAGCTCGTTCGCCATCTATCTCAACGCCATTCTGTGCCCGCTCATGGGCTTTGTGGCCGATAACTTCTATGCCACCAAGATTGGCCGCATCTTTGGTCGTCGCCGTTTCTGGATTTTGCTGGCTATCCCGATGATGGTCGCCGAGCCGCTCATCTTTGTGGCTACGCCGTTCGGTTTCCCGTACTACTTTGTGCTGTACCTGATCTACAACGTCGCGTATACGTTCTGCACCGCCAACCTGTCGCCGCTTACCATCGAGATGACCGATGACTTCAAGGAGCGTACGTACCTCACCGGCTACAAGCACCTCTTTGGTAACGCCGCCGGCTTCCTGATGGCAGCACTCGTCGGCTTTGGCTTTGGCACCTTCGGTGAGACCAACCCGTTCAGCTACTTCATCATCGCTACGATCAACGCTTCGGTCATGGCAATCTCGCTGCTGTGCGTGTACCTGTCCACGTGGGAGCACACCCCCGAGGAGGTCGCTCAGGAGAAGATCGAGAGCGTCGGCGAGGGTATCAAGAAGTTTTTCATCGACGTTATCTCTACCTTCCGCAACAAGTCCTTCCGCAAGGTCCTGTATGCACAGGTCTCCACGAAGCTCGCTGCTGCCTGCTGGTCTGCGTGCCTGTCCTTCTTCATCGTCTACTGTCTGCAGATTCCTAAGTCCTACGAGTCCGTGATGGAGATGCCCGGCAAGGTCGTCGCTATCGTCTGCACCGCCATCTGGGTCGCCCTCATGGCCAAGAAGGGCTTCCACAAGTCTTGGTACCTGGCAAACGTCGGTTGCGCCGCGTGCATCATCGCCTACAACTACTTCGCCTTTGGTCAGATCAACGGCACCTCCACGGTCGCCATCGCCATGATCGCCTACCCCATCATCTTCGCCATCTGGAAGTTCTTCTACGTTGGCTTCCAGTATCTGCCCGATGTTCTGCTCAACTACATCCCCGATGTCGATGAGCTCATCACCCTGCGTCGTCGCGAGGGCATCTACAGCTCCGCACAGCAGCTCTGCCAGCAGATCGCCCAGGCTGTTGCCGTCAACGTATGGGCTATCGTCCTTGCTGCCTCCGGCTTCATTCAGACCGCCGGCAACAGCGACGCCGTGACCCAGCCCGCCACCGTGCCTCTGTACATCTGCGGCTACATGCTCATCGGCTGCGCCGGCTTCTTCCTGCTCGCGGCCGTCCTTGCCCGCGGCATCAAGATTGACAAGGAGCAGTGCGACATCCTTTGCGACGAGATCCACCGTGTCAAGGAGGGTGGCAAGATGGCCGACGTCAAGCCCGAGGTCAAGGCGCTTTGCGAGGAGCTCTCCGGCTTTAAGTACGAGGACTGCTTCGCCCACAACAATGTTGGCTTCCAGGACGGCAGCGTAATTCCCGCCGAGTAGGGCAGGCGCATCGTCCAAACCACAGGGCCGTGCCACCGGAGATCCACCGGCGGGTACGGCCCTTTTTTAAAAACGAGTAGTATGAACTTCTGATTACATTTGAGGGAGAGACCCATGGAGACGAACGTTATCTGGCGCAATGCCCGCGCGGCCGTTATCGAGCTCGACGATGGCGGCTACTTTACCTGTGCCGATACGTGGGAGATCTTTGTCAACGATGAGCCCGCCGGTACCACGAATACGGTCGAGACCTATGTCGATGGCCTGACCCCCGGCAAGCGCAACCTGATCCGCTTTGTCTGCGGCGAGCGCGAGTTGAGCGTAGGCGTCACCACGCCGGCGGAGCCCTTTACCATCAACGTTCGCGACTGCGGAGCCAAGGGCGATGCCGAGCACGATGACACCACCAACATTCAGGCTGCCATCATGGCCTGCCCCAAGGGCGGGCGCGTGCTGATCCCCGCCGGCAACTACCGCATCAAGTCCCTCTTCCTTAAGAGCAATATCAACATCGAGCTTGCCGAGGGCGCGGTGCTGCTGGCCCGTCACGACCGCGCGGCGCTTGCCTACATTCCGGGCACGGTCACGGGCGACGAGGGCGCCGGGTATGCCGGCACCGACATGCTGCCCCTGGGCCGCTGGGAAGGCGAGAGCTTTTCGACCTACTGTTCGACCTTTACGGGCCTGAGCGTGCACGACGTGTGCATCTATGGCCGCGGCGCCATCGACGGCCAGACCGATTTTGCCGAGGACAACTGGTGGAACAAGGACTTTAAGAACATCTTCCGTCCCGAGGAGGGCCGCGAGGTCGCCCGCCCGCGCATGATCTTCCTGTCCGAGTGCGAAAACGTGAGTCTTGCCGGCTTTACCGTGCGCAACAGCCCGGCGTGGAATATCCATCCCATTCTGTGCGAGCACGTCGATGCCCTGTGCCTGTCCATCGAGGGTCCCAAGAACTCCCACAACACCGACGGTTTCGATCCCGAGAGCTGCGGTTTTGTCCGCATCCTTGGCTGTCAGTTCTCGGTGGGGGACGACTGCATCGCCATCAAGAGCGGCAAACTGGGCATTGAACCCGAGCTCCGTCCCGCCACGCACGACGTGCTGATCTCGCACTGCTACATGCACGACGGCCACGGCGCCGTGGTGCTGGGATCCGAGGCCGCCGGCGGCATCAAGGACCTCACCGTGAGCAAGTGCCTCTTTGAGCGCACCGACCGCGGCCTGCGCGTCAAGACACGCCGCGGACGCGGCAAGGACGCCGTCAACGAGGGCATCACCTTCGAGCACATTCGCATGGATAAGGTGCTCACGCCCTTCGTGGTCAACTCGTTCTACTTCTGCGACAAGGACGGCAAGACCGACTACGTGCAGTCTCGCGAGGCGCTGCCCGTCGACGACCGTACGCCCGGCTTTGGCGCCACGACGTTTTGCGATATCGAGGCCACCAACTGCCATGCGGCCGCGGCCTATATCACGGGCCTTCCCGAGAGCAAGGTGACGCGCCTGACGTTCCAGGATGTCCATGTGACCTTTGCCGCCGATGCCGAGCCCTTTGTGCCGGCCATGGCCTGCGGCGTGGAGCCCATGGTGCGCCAGGGCATCATCGCGCAGAACGTGAAAGTCCTCGACCTGCAGAACGTGCGCATCGAGGGTCAGGATGGCGACGAGCTGCAGCTGCAAAACGTCGACAAGGTTATCCGCGCGTAGGGTAGTGCTCCTGCACAAGTGAATACGGCATGTTGAGGCGTGCGACGGTCGGGTCTGCCCGGCTGTCGCACGCAATCTATAGGTGCCGGTATTGCACGGTGGGTGTTCTGTGACAGAAAGCGTAATGACAGATGAGTGGTAAAGAACAGCTCTTTGAGGTATCGCTCGAACGCGAAGGCGCGTATCGCAGCATTTCGGCGGCGCTCGAGGCGGCGGAGCGGTGTGTGCCCGATGCGACCGTGCCGGTGCGCGTGCTGGTGGCGCCGGGTGAGTACCGCGAACGGGTCGAAATTCGTCGTCCGCATGTGACGCTCGAGGGCGAGACGGCCGACAGCGTGCGTATCGTGGGAGGCCTGGGTGCCAAGATGCCTTCGGAAGATGGTAGCGGCCAGGATGGAAGACTCGGCACCTTCCGTACGTACACGGTGCTGGTCGATGCCGACGACGTGACGCTTGCGGGTCTAACAATCGAAAACAACGCCGGTGATGGGCGCGAGGTCGGCCAGGCGATTGCCCTGTATGCCGATGGTGACCGCCTGGTTGTCGATGCCTGCTGCATTAAGGGACACCAGGACACGCTCTTTTTGGGGCCGCTGCCGCCGCGCGAGGCCAAGCCGGGCGGCTTTATAGGCCCCAAGCAGTTCGCCCCGCGCCGCGTGGGGCGGCAGTATTTTCGACGTTGCCGGATCGAGGGCGATGTCGACTTTATCTTTGGCGGCGCGCGTGCTTACTTTGAGGGGTGTGAGATTCGCTCGCTCAACCGCGATATGGATGTCAACGGGTATGTAACGGCAGCCTCCACGCCTCAGGGCGAGCCGTACGGATTTGTGTTTCATGGCTGTTCGTTTACAGCCGATGAGGGCATTGCCCCCGGATCGGTCTATCTGGGTCGTCCATGGCGCGAGTGGGCCCAGACCGTTTTGCTCGAATGCTGGCTGGGCCCCCATATTCCACTCGAGGGTTGGTGGGATTGGAATAAGCCAGCGGCACATGACGGCACCCTGTATGCCGGCGGTGCCCTGTTTGGCCCGGCGGGTGATACTGCCGCTTGGGTGCCGTGGGCGCATTGCCTGACCGGTCAGGATTCCGAACGCTATGCGCGTGACCGAGTGCTTGCCGGCACGGATGGTTGGGATCCCGAGGGCGGCGACGGTGATGCGGTAGAGACGGCCGGGCTATCTGCCAATGGCCGCACCGTGCACATCGAGACGTACTACGAGGACGAACCTGCGCTGCGCGCCCGACTGAAGCGCGAGGGGCGCTCGGCCGCATTTACGGGCAAGACTCCCACAGACTTTGAGGCATGGCAGGCTGCGACCAGGACTCGTCTGTACGATATTTTGGGTCTTTCGCTTATGGACCGCGCCCCGATTGAGATTCGTGAGCTCAATCGCGTGCGGGTTGCCGGCAGCATCGTGCGTACTCATGCGGTGCTGCAGGTTGAGCACGATGTGTGGATGCCGTTTTACCTGTTGGAGCCGTCCCGCCCCAAGCTTGACGAGCGGGGACTCAAGCGCTGCTATATCTGCCCGCATGGTCACCAGGGGGCGGGTGCTGCAAGCATAGCCGGCGTTGCGGGCGTGCCGGCGGTCGACGATGCCGTGCGTAAGTTCAATTACGACTACGGTCTGCGTTTGGCGCGCATGGGTTACGTGACCGTCTGCCCCGATGCGCGTGGTTGGGGATACCGTCGTGACTGGAAGGGTCAGGGCGACGACGAGAACAGCTACCTGCGCGGTACGTGTCTGAATCAAGCACGTATGGCCGAGCCGCTGGGTCTTACGGTCGCGGGTCTCAACGCCTGGGACAACATGCGCTTGATTGATTACTTGGAGACACGCGGTGACATTGCCATGGACGACCTGGGCTGCTTTGGTTTTTCGGGCGGCGGTTACATGACGTTGTACCTGTCCGCGCTCGACCCGCGCGTGCGCAAGGCGTTTGTCTCGGGCTATCTGTACGGCGTTGATGATTCGCTACTGCACCTCAACGGCAATTGCAGCTGCAATTACACGCCTGGACTCTGGCGTCTGCTCGACATGGGCGACATTGCATCGCTTGTCGCGCCACGGCCGCTCTTGGTTCAGAGCTGCGAGAAAGACCATCTCAACGGCGCCCGCGGGCTTGCGAACGTAGACGAGCAGCTCGATATCGTTCGCGACGCCTACGCGCTGCTGGGCAAGGACGAAAACCTTCTGCACGAGGTCTGCCCGGGTGGACACCACCTGGGCGTGGCGCATCTTGCCGAGGATATCGAATGGCTCGATTCGCAAGTTGCGGAATGCGCCCACGCATAGCCCCTCGGATGTTGCGAATGAACGGTATGTACCTGTAAGACCGCCGATGTGCGGGCGAGGAGAAGAATATGGAAACGAAAAACTTGAGCGAATCGACCATCTGCTGCTTTGGCGATTCGACCACCTGGGGCGATAACGGATGCGGCGGGGGAGGCAACGATATCTCCTGGACTTCGCACCTGGGTGCGCTGCTGGGCGGCGCTACGATCGAGAACTTTGGTATTAAGGGTTCGCGTATTGCCGTCAAGGCCGACCGTAGCGATTCGTTTGTCGAGCGCTTGGACGGCATCGATCACACGGCAGATATCTGCATCGTCTTTGGCGGCGTTAACGACTTTAGCCGTAACGTGCCGCTGGGAGAGCTGGGCAGCACGGACGTGCACGAGTTCTACGGTGCGCTCGACTACCTGATCCGCACCATCACGGCGCGCTCGCCTCAGGCAAAGCTGGTGTTTATGACGCCGTGCAAGACGAGCGGCAAACACGAGAAGGATATTCCGGCAAGCAACGAGGCCAACCATCTGGGCCTGACGCAAGACGCCTATGTGCGCGCGATGCTGGAGGTCTGCGATCGCTACTCGGTGCCGGTGATCGACCTGTATGCGCAAAGCGGCATCAGCCCGTTTTTGCCGGAGCACCGCGAGCTCTACATGCCGGACGGTCTGCATTACAGCCCTGCCGGCTATGAGCGCCTGGCGCATCGCATCGCTGCGGGCCTCACCGCCGTTTGCCGTTAAAAGTTTGCCGTTCACGGGGATTATAGGGTTAACGTTCACCCTATAATCCCCGTTCGCGTTACACTAGGGGAAACGTTCACCCATCAATAACGTCAGAGGGGACAGCAATGGGTTGCAATCAGATTCTGGACCGTTATATCGAGCAGTTGATCGAGACCTCTACGCCTCAGGCGCCGGCCTGGAATATCGAAAAGCTTCGCGCCGGCAAGGAGAACACCTGGAATTACATTGACGGCTGCATGATCAAGGCACTCATCGAGCTGTACGAGATCACCGGCGAGCAGCGTTACCTGACCTTCGCCGACGACTATATCGACTTCTTTGTCCAGGATGACGGCACCATCAAGCATTACGATCCCCAGGAGTACAACCTCGACAACGTCAACGCGGGCAAAACCCTCTACAAACTCTATGACCTGGTGGGCAAGCCCAAGTACCGTGCCGCCATGGATACCATCTATCGTCAGCTCGAAACCCAGCCGCGTACCAAAGAGGGTGTGTTTTGGCACAAGGCCGTCTACCCCAACCAGATCTGGCTCGACGGCATGTACATGGCGCAGCCGTTCTACATGCAGTACGAGCTGAGCTTCCACAACCGCCGTGCCTGCTCGGATAGCTTCCATATGTTCCAGGTGGTGCACGACCTGATGCGCAACCCCCTCAACGGCCTGTACTATCACGCCTACGACGCGAGCCGCAAGCAGTTCTGGTGCGATCCCGTCACCGGCCTTTCGGCCAACTTCTGGCTGCGCGCCGAGGGCTGGTTCGCCATGGCGCTCATCGATACCTGGGAGCTCATGCCGCCCTCGATGTCGGCCGAGAAGGACGAGATCCGCAAGATGTTCCACGACCTGATCGACGCCATGCTGCCGTATCAGGACGAGAAGACCGGTATGTGGCACCAGGTCATCAACCTGCCCAATATCGCCCCCAACTATCTGGAGGAGTCGGGCAGCGCCATCTTTGCCAACGCCATCATGAAGGGCGTGCGCCTGGGCGTGCTGGGCGAGCGCTACTACCAGTACGGCCGCCGTGCGTTTGACGGCATCTGCGACACGTGCCTGTCCGAGCGCGACGGACAGCTGGCGCTCGACAACATCTGCCTGGTGGCGGGTCTTGGCAACACCGCGCACCGCGAGGGCACGTTTGGCTACTACATGAGCGAGCCCGTCGTCAAAAACGACGCGAAGGGCGTGGCGCCGCTGGTGCTCGCCTATATCGAGACTATGCATCATGACAAGTTGGCCGGTAAGCGCGATCCGCTCGCCCCTTCGGGCGTGTGCTCCATCGATGACCCGTTTGGCGGCTACACGCCGGGCATCAATGCTCATAAGGGGCGTGAATAGCGTGGGGGCCATTACTCCGGGCGTGCGTTTACACGACCTTCCGCAGGGGACCGTCGAGGAACGCATTCGCATGGCAGGAGAGCTGGGCTTTTCGTGCATTCAGCTGCCGAGCAAGGTGCTCTACGCATCAATGGGAATCGATCGATGCGGTCTGACCCGCGAGCTCGCCGAGCATTTGCGTGCGGTGCTCGATGAGGCGGGCGTTTCGGTCGCCGTGCTCGGCTGTTATAAGAATCTGGCGACGCCCGATCGACAACAGCTCACGGATAACTTTGCCGAGTACGAGGCGTGCTTGAACTTTGCTCAGATGCTCGGCGGCTGTCCGGTTGGCACCGAGACCGGTCGTCCCAATGCGCAGAACTGCGTTGCTGACGACCGTATGACCGACGAGGCACTCGATGCGTTTATGGATGGACTCGCGCGCGTCTGCGAGTGCGCCGAGGCCGTGGGTGGGCAAATACTGATCGAGCCCGGCTGGAACGAGACGGTCAACACGCCAGATCGCTGCCGTGAGGTGCTGGAGCGCGTCCCGAGCCCGGCGCTCGGCGTGATCTACGACCCGGTGTCGCTGCTGCATCCCAGCGTCGTTGGCGAGGCGCAGGAAATCACCGCGCGTATGCTCTACTTATGCGGCAGTAAGATTCGCGTGCTGCACGCCAAGGATTTTGAGGTCGTCGACAACGAGGACGAAGCCGGCTGGTGCGATGGTACGGGTTCTCGCCTGGTGTGCCACGGCGTGGGCGAGACGGGCCGCTATGACTTTGAGCCCGTGGTGGCCTGGGCGGCTGCCGCCTGTTCGGGGATTCCTTGTGTGGTCGAGAACAGCGTGCCGGCGACGGCGGCTAGCTGCCTGGCGACACTCGAGCGCATGTCCGCTCGCTGCGGGGCTCCGCATCGCGAGATATAGCATTGGCTTTTGCCGTGGCGGCATATTGAGTTTGCTTGACTGGGGGCGGCGGTGAAGGGTTTTTATCGTCGCCTCATTGGATTACATCAAAAAGGGGAGTTGCGTGGCTATCCACATTGTCGAAGAGGCGAATCGTTGCCTAGGTTGCAAAAGGGCGTTCTGCCAGCTTAAAGGCTGCCCGGTGCAGACGCCTATTCCGCAGGTCATTGACTTGTTCAAGCGGCGTCGTCTGGAAGAGGCAGGTGAGCTGCTGTTCCAGAACAACCCCATGAGCGCGGTCTGCTCCATGATCTGCAACCATTCGGGCCAGTGCGAGGGCGCGTGCATTCAGGGCCGCAAGGGCGCACCGGTGCATTTTTCGAGTATCGAGAACTATATCTCGACGGCATATTTGGACCGTAAGGAGTGGAAGCCCGCGCCGTCGTGCGGCAAGCAGGTTGCCGTGGTCGGTTCCGGTCCTGCCGGCATTACCGTGGCCATTAAGATGGCCCAGCTGGGCTGTGCCGTCACGGTGTTTGAGCAACGCCCCGAGATCGGCGGCGTGCTGGAGTACGGCATCCCCGAGTTTCGCCTGCCCCGTGCTCTCGTGCAAAAGTACCGTCACGTGATGTGCTCGCTTGGCGTACGCGTCCGTCCCTCGACCACCATTGGCGGCGCGCTGCATATCGACGACCTGTTGCGCGACGGCTACGATGCGGTCTTTGTCGGTACCGGTACCTGGCGCGCCCGCAAGCTGGGTATTCCCGGCGAGTCGCGTGGTAACGTACTGTTTGGTATCGATTACCTGGTCGATCCCACGAGCGTGGCGATCGGTCAGAACGTGGCGGTTATCGGCGCCGGCAACGTGGCCATGGATGTTGCCCGCACGGCTCTGCGCTCGGGCGCTCGCAAGGTTACCGTGTATGCCCGATCGCGCCATATCTCGGCCATCGATGACGAGGTGGAGCTGACCGAGCTTGACGGTGCCGAGATCGTGCGCGGCAAGGCGATTTGCGCCATCGACGATAACGGTCCGGTTTTCGAGACGGCTATCTTTGACGAGGGCGACAACGTGGTGGGCTACGAGGAAGAACTTGACCATGTGCCCGCCGACACGGTTGTGATTGCGGCCTCGCAGGTGCCCAAGGACAAACTGGTGCTTACGACGGGCGGTCTGGAGACCGACCATCGCGGTCTTCTTTCGGTCGATGAGTGCGGCATGACCACCGTGCCTGGCGTCTTTGCCGCCGGCGACGTGGTCAACGGCCCGCTCACCGTGGTCCATGCCGTAGCCGGCGCCAAGCTCGCCGTCGAAGGCATGACCAGCTATCTGGGCCTCTAACCCACCCCGCCCATCAGTTGCGGTGGAATACGGACTGTTTTGGCTGTCAAAGGCCTTATCTACTCCGTATTCCACCACAACTTTTTTGTGAGGGTCGGGATTGAAGGTGAGGAATGCGAGCGAGTGCGGATACGGTGGTTACTGATACGATAAGTACGTTAGCAACTGCCGCCGAGCGGCTCAAACGAAAGGAACCCTGTATGGAGTCTTCCGCCTACCCGATGCTCTTTAGCCCGATCAAGGTCGGTACGACCGAGGTCAAGAACCGCGTCTTTATGCCGCCGGTGTCCACGAACCTGGCCGATCATGGCTATGTGACCGACGACTTGGTCGATCATTACCGTGCCCGTGCCAAGGGCGGCGTTGGCCTGATCATCACCGAGGTCGTGACGGTCGAGCCCACCTATACCTATCTGCCGGGTGACATGTGCTGCTACGACGACACGTTTATCCCCGGCTGGGAAAAGCTCGCCGCAGCCGTCCACGAGTATGGCTGCAAGATCATGCCGCAGCTCTTCCATCCCGCCTACATGGCCTTTAACATTCCGGGCACGCCGCGCCTGATCGCTCCGTCCTTTGTAGGCCCGTCCTATGCCCGCGAGGCGCCGCGCCCCATCACCATCGACGAGATCCACGAGCTCACGCATCAGTTTGGCGACGCTGCCGTGCGTATGCAGAAGGCCGGTGTCGATGGCGTCGAGGTCCATGCGGCGCATGCCCACGGTATGCTCGGCGGCTTTTTGACTCCGCTCTACAACAAGCGCACCGACGAGTACGGCGGCTCGCTCGACGCCCGCATGCGCTTCCTGCTCGAGGTCATCGCCGAGATTCGCGAGCGCTGCGGCAAGGACTTCATCATCGACGTCCGTATCTCGGGCGACGAGTACACCGATGGCGGTCTGACCCTCAACGACATGATCTACGTCTCGCGTCGCCTGGAGAAGGCCGGCGTCGACATGATCCACGTGTCGGGCGGCACCACCATCAAGCGCGGTTCCGCCATTCCCGCCGCCGGCACGCAGCAGGCCTCGCATGCCGCCTGCTCGCGCGAGATCAAAAAGCACGTCAACATTCCCGTTGCCACGGTCGGCCGCATTAACGAGGCATGGATCGCCGAGGAGCTGATCGAGGACGGCGCTGCCGACATTTGCATGATGGGCCGCGCCAATCTGTGCGATGCCGAATTCTGCAACAAGGCTGCTGCCGGCAACGCCGACGACATCCGCCCCTGCATCGGTTGCCTGCGCTGCCTGAACGGCATCATGTTCGGCAAGCGCATCTCCTGCACCGTCAACCCGGACGTGGAGCGTGACGAGGCTGGCTACGAGCCTGCCGCCGAGGCTAAGAACGTGCTGGTTGTGGGTGCCGGTCCTGCGGGCATGGAGGCAGCCTACATTGCCGCCAAGCGTGGCCATAACGTAGTGCTCGTGGATAAACAGGACGAGCCGGGCGGCGAGATGCGCATCGCAGCCGTTCCGCCGGCAAAGCAGGAGCTCACCCGCGTGATCAAGTATCAGTACCGTCGCTTGGCCGAGGCCGGCGTCACGTGCGTCTTTGGCACCGAGCTTTCGGCCGAGGACATTCAGCGCGACTACGCAGGTTACGAGGTTGTCCTGGCTTATGGCGCCGAGCCCATCGCTCCGGCCTTCATGCAGGGCTTTAAGCAGGTCATGACGGCTGATGACCTGCTGGGCGGCAAGGCTTTCCCGGGCAAGAAGATTGTCATTGTGGGCGGCGGCACCGTTGGCTGCGAGACGGCCGATTACCTGGCCCCGTTGGTCAACGACCTGTCGCCGGCCAACCGCGATGTCACCGTCATCGAGATGACCAAGACGCTCGCCGCCAACGAGGGCGGCGCCGGCCGCGCGGTGCTCATCACGCGCATGCTCTCCAAGGGTGTTCACGTGCTGACCGAGGCCAAGGTGACCGAGATTACCGAGGACGCTATCAGCTACGAGAAGGACGGCGAGGTCCACACCATCGCCGATGCCGATACGCTGGTGCTTGCCATGGGCTATCGTCCCAACACCAAGTTGGCCGATGACCTTGCCGCTGCCGGCGTTGCCACCCACGTGCTGGGCGATGCCCAGAAGTGCGGCAACATCCGTGATGCCATCGGCGACGGCTACAAGGTCGCCTGCGAGCTGTAGGCTCTTGACAAATAGGGGAGCGGCCGCCTTGCGGTGACTCAAGCGATAGCAATCTAAAAAGGCGCCGCGACACATGGATCGTCGCGGCGCCTTTTGTCTGGCGGTTTGTTGGGGGTCGGTGCGCCCCGTGGGCCTTATTACAGGCCCAAGAGCTCCTTGACCTTGGCGATGATGGCCTCGTCGGTGGCGTTGGCAAAGAAGTACTCCTGGAAATGCTCGCCAGCGAGGGCGCCCTTCACCAGGTCCTGATCGATCTCGCCCAGGACGTCGACGAGCGGGCGCATGGTCACAGCGCGCACGCCGTCGAGGATCTTCTTGTTGCGCTGCTCGGGCTCAACGCGCTCGGCGGGGTAGCCGTTACCCGAACCAAAGCCAAAGAGCTTCTCGAAGGTGTACTCGAGGTTGAGCTCCTGGCCCCAGCCGTTCTTGAGCGCGAAGGGCATGGCGACGGCATTGCCATCGTTGACCTGGGCAAAGGTGTAGGCATCCAGCGGGTCGGCAACGTGGCCGCACAGCACGCCGGGGAAGGAGTTGCAGGCGAGCATGGCGCCCTCGCCGGTGCCGCAACCGGTCACGACGTAGTCGGCAGCGCCGGAGTTGAGCAGCACGGCGGCAAGAATGCCGTTCTGCACGTAAGTGAGGGGCTTGGAGCCGGCGTCGGCATACATGCCATAGTTAAAGACAGTGTGGCCCATGGGCTCGACAACCTTCTTAAGGGCAGCCTCGATCATAGGGTTTTTGGAGTTCTGAGAGTTCTCGTTGATCAGAGCAATCTTCATTTGAGTTAACCTTTCAGCTTATTTTTTCAGTTATTTGTTTCTGTGCGCGGGCGGCGGCAAAGCCAACCCGCGATGAGCTATGCGGGCAGTCGGCAGTTAAGTCTGTCGCGAGTTCCGCACGCAAAGGAAAGCGCTTAATGTGCTTTCCGTCTTGCGCAGGACTGTCCGAGCAGCAGACTTAACTGCCGACCGCCTCGCCCAGTTTCCTTATTGCGGCTGTTTGCCGATGTATGCGAGGATGCCGCCGTCCACGTACAGGATGTGCCCGTTGACGAAGTTCGATGCGTCGGAAGCCAGGAACACGGCGGGGCCCTTCAGGTCCTCGGGCGTGCCCCAACGGGCTGCCGGCGTCTTGGCGATGATGAACTGGTCAAACGGATGGCGGCTGCCGTCAGGCTGCGTCTCGCGCAGCGGCGCGGTTTGCGGCGTGGCGATGTAGCCGGGCCCAATGCCATTGCACTGGATATTGGCCTCGCCAAACTCGGAGCAGATGTTCTTGGTGAGCATCTTGAGTCCGCCCTTGGCGGCGGCATAGCCGGCGATGGTCTCGCGGCCGAGCTCGCTCATCATGGAGCAGATGTTGATGATCTTGCCGTGACCCTTGGCGATCATGCCCGGCAGGCAGGCCTTGGACACGATAAACGGGGCATTGAGGTCGATGTCGACGACGCGACGGAAGTCCTCGGCGCTCATGTCGAGCATCGGGGTGCGCTGGATGACGCCGGCGTTGTTGACCAGGATGTCGGGCGTGGTGCCAAAATCGGCTTCGATCTTGGCAACGAGCTCGGCGACGACAGCCTCGTCGGTGACGTCGGCAACATAGCCGTGAGCATCAAAGCCCAGCTCGCGGTAGTGCTTCTCGGCTTCGGCAACTTTGTCGGCGTGACGGGCGTTAAAGGCAATCTTGGCGCCTGCCTCTCCGAGCGCCTCGGCAATGGCCATGCCGATGCCATAGGTGGCGCCGGTCACGAGCGCGACCTTGCCGTCCAGGCGGAAGCTGTCCATAAGATCAGACATAGCAATCCTTCCAAAAGAAACGTTCATCTATATAAGTCTTGCTTTTCGTACAAGCTCAGTATATGTGAAGTATGGTAATAAACCCTCCCATTCTCCGAAAAAAAGGTGAACGTTCACTTTTAAAAGGTAAACGGTGAACTCGCACTGCTGCGCGGGCGGCTCGATTGTCCTGATCGAGGAGGGCAAGCTCGAGAGACAAGTGGGCACGGGCTGCCCGTTGGCCCCGCGCGTAGTGCTACTTTTCAAACGCGGCGCGCGCAAAGTGCCGGGTGAACAACTTACTGGCGATGCCGGCGACGTTGCCTAAGATCAGCGCCGAGATAGCGGTGGTCACGTCTGGTCACGTCAAAGCCGCCTAAGTTGTGCATGGGTGCCAGCGGCCCTTATTTCACCGCAGCTGAGGGGATGGGGGATGCGATAGTATTACGTGGTGATATTCGACAAACCGTGAGCTTCATTCGAGGGCTTTATGGAACAACACCAGCATTATCAGAGCCTGCAAGATCAGGCATACAACGCATTGCGCTCCAAGATCATCTATGCCGAGCTCAAGCCCGGCACGCGCCTTTCGGCGATTGGTCTGGAAAAGGAGACGGGAATCGGGCGCACGCCCATTCGCGAGTCCTTTGTGCGTCTGCGTGAGCAGGAGCTAGTGGAAACGCGTCCCAAAAGCGGCACCTATGTCTCAAAAATCAGCATGGAGCGCGCCGAGAACGCCTGTTTCTTGCGCGAGAAACTCGAAAGAAGCGTACTCATTAAATGCTGCTCGGCAGCCACGTCCGAGCAGAAGCATCGGCTTGAGCAGATTCTTGCCGAGTCCGAATCGCTCGACCATCGCGAAACGCGTCGCTTTTTCGACTTGGATAACCTGTTTCATGAGACGTGTTTTGTGATTGCCGGCCGTCACATGTTGTGGGATTGGATGAAGAGCGTCAACACGCATTTTGAGCGATACAACTGGTTGCGTATGGTGTCGCAGGATCTGGATTGGGAGCCGATCCGTGGGCAACATCGCCGGATTCTCGAGGCCATTAAGAAGGGTGATACCGACACGGCGAGCTATCTGGCAGAGACGCATTTGCATCTAATGCCCGAGGAGCAGGGCCCGGTTATCGCCTTGCATCCCGACTACTTTGAGCTGTCCAAAGACTCGGCAATCTAATTCGTCCTCTTTATTAGTTGCGGTTAAATAGGGACTGTTTTGCGGCTTTGGCGGCGTAAGCAGTCCGTATTTCACCGCAAGTGCGGGGGTGCAATCGGGGCATGAAAAGGCTGCGGCGCCGCTTGGAGGAAAAAACCGGAAGCAAGGGTCCATTCCTCCAGACGGTGCCGCAGCTGTTTTGGTGGACTGGATTATGTTGAGTCGGTTGATTGGCCGGGAAAGCAAAGCGGCTCGGGGGCGTGTCGCTTCCGTCACGTTTTATCAGCATACAAGACGGTTTCGGTTCTTGCTCGTGACGGAAACGGCGCGCTTCCGAGCCGCTTTAAAAGAAAGGGGGCGAGGTCTAGGGCACGCCCCCTTTCACGATAGAGAGCTGAATCTAGCCGCGGGCCTTCTTGACGACGTTCATGGCCTCGCGGGCAATCTGCTCGACCTTGGAGAAGTCGCCGTCGGCGAACAGGGCCGGCTTGACCATCCAGGTGCCGCCGCAGGCGATGATGGCGGAGGAGCTCAGGTACTCCTCGACGTTGGCAGTGCTCACGCCGCCGGTGGGCATAAAGCGATGGCCGACAAACGGAGCGGCGAGGGCCTTGATGGTGTTCAGGCCGCCGTACTGAGCCGCGGGGAAGAACTTGGTGACACTGAGGCCCAGGTTCTCGGCGGCGGTAACCTCGGAGGGGGTCACGGTGCCGGGCAGCACGGGCAGGTCGATGTCGATGCAGTGCTTCACGACGTCCTCGTTGTAACCCGGGGAGACGATGAATTTGGCACCGGCGGCGCGGGCCTGCTCAACCTGCTCGACGGTCAGGACGGTGCCGGCGCCGACGCACATCTCGGGCTCGGCCTCGGCCATGGCGGCGATGCACTCGGCGGCGCAAGCGGTGCGGAAGGTGACCTCGGCGGACTTCATGCCGGCTGCCATAAGGGCATGGGCGAGCGGTGCGGCGTCCTCGACCTTATCGAGCACGACGACCGGCACGATGCCCAGGGATTCAAGCGTGGTGTAGAACTGATCGAACATAGTGTTCCTTTCGATGTGAGGCGCGCACGGGCGCGTGATTGCCAAATATGCTGGTCATGAGCCGGTTTTGGATTGGTTATCGGAGGCACTGCTTGGGGTCACAAGCAATTCCAAAACCGGCTGCGCGACCAGTCGTGTAGGAAATGCCAGGCAAAACCGGAATGGGACTGGTGGTTTTGCCCGACCGGAGGAATCGGGGAGCGGGCCGCAGAGGTATGG
>USFU01000009.1 GCA_900554135.1 uncultured Collinsella sp.
TCGGGTGCCAGCGCGGTGTTTATCGCGCGCGGCATCTACGGCAATCCGTGGGTGTTCGGCGATGCCCGAGCCCTTGCGTTCGATGGCACGCCGGTTCCTTTTCGTTCCTCGGTCGAGCGCCTGGAGGCTCTGCGTGAGCACCTGACGTTGACGCACGAGCTTCTGCCGCTTATGTCGCGCGCCCGTACGTATGCAAGCTGGTACTTAAAGGGCATGCCCCATGCCGCCGCCTGGCGCGCTCAGGTGGTGCGCTGCTCCACGTACGAGGAGTTTATGGCGCTGATCGATGATATCGAGCGCGATGTGGTGGCCTGCGAGGCCGCGCTTGCCGCCGGCGAGTCGGTGCCCGCTCATCCGCTGGAGGCCTAAGGGTGGCCGTTACTGCGCTGTATGTGCACGTGCCGTTTTGCGCTCAAAAATGTCGTTATTGCGACTTTGATTCGCGCAGCGTGGCGTCGTGCGACCTGGACGCTGCGCTCGATGCCTATTTTGAGCACCTGTATGCGCGACTCGATGCCTTTGGCAACGCTGGGGCACTCAGGCAGATCCGCACTGTCTACGTAGGCGGCGGCACGCCGTCGCTGGCAGGGGAGCGCCTGGTGAAACTTGCCCGTCGTGTCTCCATGTGGTGCAAGCCACATGAGTTTACTTGTGAAGCTAATCCTGAGTCGCTGACCGCTGGGCTCGCCACCACGCTTGCCGAGGCGGGCGTCACGCGTATCTCTCTGGGCGTGCAAACTCTCGATAATACCGAGTTGGCTGCTATTGGCCGCATCCATAATGCCGAACGGGCGCTTGAGGCTATCGCGACGGTGAAGGATGTTGGGCTCGATGTGTCGTGCGACCTTATGTGCGGGCTTCCCGGACAGACTATGGCGAGCTGGCAGTACACGCTCGATGGCGTGTTTGCGGCGGCCCCGCACCATGTGTCGGTCTATCCGCTCACGCTCGAGGAGGGCACGCCGCTTTACCGCATGGCATGCCGTGACGAGTCGCTCGAGCCCGACGACGATTTCCAAGCCGCATGCATGGACGTTGCGCGCGAACGGCTGAGTTCGGCGGGCTACCATCCGTATGAGGTGGCGAGCTACGCGCTCGATGGGCATGAATGCGCTCATAATATCGCCTACTGGACTGGTCAGGGCTATTTGGGTTTGGGTCGTTCTGCCGCGGGTATGCTCGATGCGGAGGATTTCGATCGCCTGGCCGGGCTGTTTCCTGACGTTCCCGCTCGCGGCGATGCGCACCGCGTGCGTCTGGTGCAATGTGATGATGGCGCGATGACGTTTGGGGTCGAGTACCTGACGCATCGCGAGGCGGCAGCCGAGGATCTGATGCTCGCTTGTCGCATGACGCGCGGCGTCGCGTCCAATCTGTTGGTTCACGCGGCTCGTGTCATCCCTGCCGATGAACTGACAGCGGCCTGTGACCGCGCTCTTGAGCTTGGGCTTGCCACTTGGGTGCCCGAGAACGGTGATACCCATGCGGGGCCTATTGCCTCTGACGATGTCGTCACCGGCCGCATCTGTGCCCGCCTGGCGCCGACCCACCTGGGTTGGCTCGATGGAAATGTTCTGTTCGAGCTGTTTTGGGGTCTAGCTTAGGCCGCTCGGGTAGAATTACCGCAATATATACGCTGCTGTGAGCAGGAGGTTGCCGCGCATGGCGACGATGAACGAAAAAGATTACTACGAGATCTTGGGTGTCTCCAAGGACGCCACCTCGCGTGATATTCAAAAGGCTTTCCAGCAAAAGGCCCGCAAGCTCCATCCGGACGTCAATAAAGAGCCGGATGCCGAGGAGAAGTTTAAAGAGGTTTCCGAGGCCTACGCCGTGCTCTCGGACGAGCAGAAGCGTGCGCGTTACGACGCCATGCGGTCGGGTAATCCCTTTGCGGGTGCACCGACGGCTTCGCCCTATGGCGGTGGCTATGCCGGCAGCGCCGGTTACGGCAATCCCTTTGACGGTGGTTTCCCCTTCGGGGGCGCCTGGGGCCAGCCCCGTCGCGGCCAGGCGGCCTACAACCCCGAGAGTGGTGCCAACGTTGTCGTCGATATCAAGCTCGACGCCAAGGAGGCCAAGGGCGGTGCCCACAAGACCGTTCGCTACACCCGCTTTGACACCTGCGGACATTGTGGCGGATCGGGCTCCGTTTCGTCAGAGCATGCCCACACCTGTCCGAGCTGCGGTGGCCGCGGTCACATCGACGTCGACTTGTCCTTCCTGTTTGGTGCGGGCACGTTCCAGACGGTTTGTCCTGAGTGCGGCGGTTCCGGCAAGGTCGTTGCCGACCCGTGCCCCGATTGCGGTGGCAGCGGCCGTACCCGCGTAACCTCCGAGCAGACGATTGAGTTTCCCGCCGGCACGCATGATGGCGACGAGGTGCGCATCCCCAACATGGGTCACGCCGGCACGAACGGCGCTTCGGGCGGCGATCTGGTCGGTCGTGCGCACGTTGAGGCCGAGCGCCTGGAGGGTAAGGCTCGCACCGGCTTCTACCTTATGGGCATCATCGCTCCGTTTTTGGTGCTGTCGGCCATCTCGGGCGTGTTCTCCGCCTTTGCCATGATGTGCTTCATTCCGTTTGCCATGGGCTTGTTCATGGTGCTGTCGGACGGAGTGCTTCATCGCAGTCTGCTGTGGTGGAAGCGCGGCGCGATGCAGTTTGCCAATGGATTCGCCAACGGTTTTATGTTCGCGCTCGTGTCGGTTTGGTTCGCGAGCTGCTCGCAGCGGGCCGTGCTTTCGCCGTACGGAATGCAATAACATCAAACCCTCTGTTTGCGCCCGGCCCAGCTTGGGTATAGGACGCACTGTGACAATAATGAAAGTTGGAAGGATTCGGTCGTGTCGGAAAATAGGGATTACTACGAGGTACTTGGCGTTGACAAGGATGCCGACGCGCGGACGATTAAGCGCGCGTTTCTAAAGAAAGCCCGTACGGTACACCCGGATGTTTCGGACGACCCCGAGGCCGAGGCCAAGTTCAAAGAGCTCAACGAGGCCTATTCCGTTCTTTCCGACGAGCAGAAGCGTGCTAACTACGACCGTTACGGCACCGCTGACGGCCCCGGTGGCTCTGGCTATGTCGACATCAACGATATCTTTGGTGGCATGGGCATGGACGACCTGTTCTCGTCGTTCTTTGGCGGTGGCTCCGGTGGTGGCGCTCGCAGCCGTCGCGAGCGCCGTCGCGGTCGCGATATGGCCATCTCCCTTTCGGTGACGCTCGAGGAGGCGGCGCTCGGCTGCAAAAAGACGATCAGCTACGACCGCCTTGCCCCTTGCGATGACTGTAATGGTACCGGCAAGGCCGAGGGCGCGACCGAAAAGCAGTGCAGCCGCTGTCACGGCACAGGCTATGTGACGACGGTCCAGCGTTCTTTCCTGGGCCAGGTTCAGTCCTCTTCGCCCTGTCCCGACTGCCACGGCGAAGGCACGGTCATCGATCATCCCTGCGAGACCTGTGACGGCCAGGGCCGCACGCCTTCACACGAAAAGATTGACATCGATATTCCCGCCGGTGTTTCGACCGGTCGCCAGCTGCGCGTGAGTGGTTTTGGCGAGGCCGGCCTTCGTGGCGAGCCGTCGGGCGACCTGATCGTCAACGTGCGTGTCGCCGACCACGAGCGTTTTAAGCGTAATGGCGATGACCTCTATCTGGTGAGCGATATCTCGATTGCGCAGGCCGCGCTCGGTTGCGAGATTGAGGTCGAGGGCATTATGCCTGACGAGGTCGTTAAAGTGACGGTTCCCGCCGGCACACAGTACGGTGACACCGTGAGCGTCAACAACTACGGCATGCCGCGTATCGGCGGTGGCGGCTCGCGCGGTCGTCTGATTGTGCAGCTGCGCGTGGTCGTTCCCACCAATCTCTCCAACAAGCAGCGCGAGCTGCTTCGCGCCTTTGCCGACGAGATGGGCGATGACGTCGCATCCGGTAAGAAGTCGGTGACCGACCGTATCAAGAGTGCCCTCGACGACATCCTCGATTAAGGAGCCCGTGTGCTCGCACCCCATATTTCCGTCGTCAACCTCGGTTGTCGTGTCAACCGGGTTGAGTCTGACCGTATCACTGCGGATCTTATGCGCTTGGGCTTTGCGATGGTGGAGCCACAGGATGCCGATCTGATCGTCATCAATACCTGCGCCGTGACGGGCGAGGCCGAGGCCAAGACCCGCAAGGCCGTTCGCCACGCGCTGGCCTATCCGGGCGAGCCCTACGTGGTCGTCACCGGCTGCGTGGTCAACCTGCATCCCGAGGAGCTGCTTGAGCTCTCCGATCGCGTGATCGCTGAGCCGTCCAAGATTGACGTCGCCGAGCGCGTCTGCGAGGTGCTGGGCGTCGAATCCGATAGCGTGCCTGCCTGCAGTGATGGTGACGTGGTCGATGCACTCGGTCGTTCGCGTCTGGGCGTGAAGATCCAGGACGGCTGCAACCACCGCTGTACCTACTGCATCGTGTGGAAGGCTCGCGGCCCCGAGCGTTCCGTGCCCGTCGAGTCCGTGCTCGAACAGGTTCGCGAGGCCCAGGAGGCCGGCGTGCCTGAGGTCGTTCTGACCGGCGTGAACCTGGGTGCCTATGACGGCAAGAGCGCGACCGACGAACATGTCGAGATCGACGAGCTGCTCGAGGCCATCATGGAGCGCACCGAGATCGCCCACGTGCGCATCTCCTCGGTGGAACCCATGGATATTTCCGAGCGCTTGCTCCAGGTGATGGCTCGCTATCCGAAGCGTATCGCACCGTTTTTGCACCTGCCCGTGCAGTCTGGTTGCACGGCGACGCTGCATCGCATGGGTCGTCCCTATAGCGCCGAGGCCTTTGAGGATACGGTGCGAATGATTCGCGCTAACCTGCCACAGGCTGCACTTTCTTGTGACGTCATCGTCGGTTTTCCCGGTGAGACGGATGAGGAGTTCGAGGAGTCGCTGGCGTTGTGTCGTCGCGTGGGCTTCTCGCGCATGCACGTGTTCCGCTATAGCAAGCGCCCCGGCACTCTTGCCGCCGATATGCCCGACCAAGTGCCGCCCGAGGTCATGGCCGAACGCAGCCGTCGCATGCGCGCTGCGGCGCAGGAGCTCGCTATTGCCGATGCCCGTCGTCGTGTGGGCACCGTCGAGCGCGCCGTGCTCGAGTACGGTGACAATTTGACGCTCGGCTCGTTCCATCATGCCCGTCTTGACGATACCTGTGGACTTTCAGCCCCGTGCCTGCTCGATGTTGCTATCATCGGAGTCGATGATTCCGGCTTGGTCCATGCACGCAGGGAGGTTCATGGAAGCCTCGAAGATTAGACTTACCGTTCCTGAGGGTATCGACCCCTCGCGCGTTTTGGGTGCCGGCGACGGCGTCCTTCGTGCGCTCGAGAACTTGGTGCGCGCCCATGTGGTTGCCCGCGGTGACAGGGTTGCCGTGAGCGGCGATCCGGACGAGGTCGAGCTGGTCGCGCGTTTTTTCGAACATGCCTTTCGTGAGGCTGCTGCCGGGCGCACGCTTTCTGCCGATGATGTCTCGCGCTGTCTGGCCGTTCTGCGCGACGGCGAGCATGATGCCTCGTCGTTGCGCGATGACGTGCTGCTATCGTATCGCGGTCGCGTTATCCGCCCCAAGACGCTCGGCCAAAAGCGCTATGTGGATGCCATCCGCTCTTCTACCATCACGTTTGGCCTCGGTCCCGCCGGTACCGGTAAAACCTATCTGGCCATGGCGCTCGCCGTTGCCGCGCTCAAGCGCCATGAGGTAGGCCGCCTGATCCTGACGCGCCCGGTTGTCGAGGCGGGGGAGAACCTGGGCTTTTTGCCCGGCACCCTCGAGGAAAAGATCGACCCGTATATGCGCCCGCTCTATGATGCCCTCTTTGACATGATGGATCGCGAGCGCACCGATGAGCTTATGGAGCGTGGCGTGATCGAGATCGCCCCGCTCGCCTACATGCGCGGTCGAACGCTGAGTGATGCCTTTGTGGTGCTCGATGAGGCACAAAACACGACGCCCGAGCAGATGAAGATGTTCTTGACGCGTCTGGGCTTTAATTCCAAGTTCGTGATTACCGGCGACCTGAGCCAGCGTGACCTGGTGGGTCGCCGCGGCGGTCTTGCCGATGTCGAAAGGATTTTGGGTCGCGTCGACGATGTGGCGTTTTCTCACCTGGAGCGCGCCGATGTGGTGCGCCATGCCCTGGTGGGCCGTATCGTTGAGGCCTATGATGCATACGACGATGCGCGCGAGCAGCGCGCACACGATCGAAAGGAGTCTCGTTGAGTGTATTGATCAGCAACGATGCCGAGCTCGATACGCTGCTCGATGCCCAGGAGGTGGAGCACATCTGCGGAGTTGTGCTTGCCGCCGAGGGTGTTGAGCGTGAGGTCGAGATTTCCCTTTCGTATGTCGATGAGGAGGAGATGCACGAGCTCAACCGTGAGTGGCGCGGCATTGATCGCACGACCGACGTGCTCTCGTTTGAATGCGACTCGGCCTTTGACGAGGATATTCCCGCCGACGAGACGCTCGAGCTCGGCGATATCATCTTGGCCCCGCAGGTTATTGCCCGTCAGGCCCCCGGCTTTTGCAACAGCCCCGTCGATGAGTGCCGACTGATGCTCGTGCACGGAATGCTGCACCTGCTGGGTTACGACCACATCGAGGACGATGAGGCCGAGGTCATGGAGGCACGCGAGGATGTCATCCTGCGCGACCTGGCGCTTGAGCGCGGCGAGGACCCCAAGCTCGTCCACGTCGGCCCCATCACCAACCACGCCCACGACTAGGAGCCGTCTATGATTCCCGGATCGAACAAGGACCATCCGTCCTTTTTAAAGTCGTTCTCATACGCGATGGAGGGCTTCGTCACCGCCGTCAAGACCGAGCGCAATATCAAGGTCATGCTCGTGGCGGGCGTGTGTACCGTCATTGCCGGCTGCATCGTGGGGCTTGATATTGCCGAGTGGGCTACGGTCATCATCTGCTGCGGCCTGGTGATTCACGGCGAGTTGTGCAATACCGCCATGGAGGCGATTGTCGACCTCGCGACCCAGGAGCTGCATCCACTGGCCAAGCGCGCGAAGGATATCGCCGCTGCCTCTGTATACGTTCTTTCCATTACCGCTGCGATCGTGGGCTTGCTTGTCTTTGCCCACGCGCTCGACTTTATTTAGAAAGGGATTCCCATGTCCGACAATATGCAGCCTACCGGTGAAGTTTTGGATGACGAGGTCCTGGACGAGGCTGAAGGCGCCGATTCGTTTGACGAGGTCGAGGAGTTCGACCCGTTTGAGGGTATGAGCGACGAGGAGCTCGATGCCCTGTGTGACGAGGATGAGGGCCTCGCGGGTTTTGGCGACGTGGAACCCGGTTTTCGCAGTGGCTTTGTGGCCCTGGTCGGTCGCCCCAACGCCGGCAAGTCCACGCTGCTCAACGCCTGTTACGGCAAGAAGGTCGCCATCACCTCTCCGGTGGCCCAGACGACCCGCCGCCGTATGCGCGCCGTCGTCAACCGCCCCGGTTATCAGCTGGTTTTTGTCGATACCCCGGGTATTCATAAGCCCAAGGATGGCTTAGGTTCCGAGCTCAACAAGAGCGCGTTGTACGAACTGAACGATGTCGATGTCGTCGCGTTTCTGATCGACGCCACCAAACCCATCGGCAGGGGAGACGCCTGGGTTGCCGAGCGCGTCAAGAACGCTCGTTCCAAAAAGGTCCTGGTGCTTACCAAGGCCGATGAGGCCGACCCCGCACAGGTCATGGAGCAGCTCAAGGCCGCTCACGAGCTTATGGAATACGATGATGAGATCGTGACGTCGTCGGTCAAGAACTTCAACGTCGATGCGTTTATCGAGACCGTCGCTCACTTCTTGCCCGAGGGCCCGCGTTGGTTCCCTGAGGACATGGGCACCGACGCGTCCGACGAGACCCTTGTGGCCGAGTTCGTGCGCGAGAAGGTCCTGCGTCGCACCCGCGACGAGATCCCTCACTCCGTGGGCGTCATCTGTGACGCGCTCGAGCAGACTAAGAAGGTCCTGCGCGTGCACGCCACGATTTACGTCGAGCGCGAGGGGCAGAAGGGCATCATCATCGGCAAGGGCGGCGAGATGATCAAGCATATCGGTATCGACGCCCGTCGCGATCTTGAGCGCATCTTTGGCACTCAGGTCTTTTTGGAGCTCGACGTGAAGGTCAAGGCCGGCTGGCGCGATGACGAGGCACAGATCCGCCGCTTTGGCTACAATGCCGAAGATTAAGCCTCGGCGTTCATGGCAGGCTCTCGCACATATCGCACAAAGGTGCTCGTCCTCGACAAGACCAAGCTCAAGGAAACCGACCTGATTTTGACGATGCTCGACGAACGGGGGCGGCAGGTGCGTGCCGTGGCCAAGGGAGCACGTAAGCCTGGCGGTCGCCTTGCGGCCCGCTGCGAGCTCTTCTGCACCGTTGATATGCTGTTGGCGCATGGTCGCTCGCTCGACGTGGTCTCGCAGGCGGAGCTTTTGGAGGCGCCGCTCGGCGCTGCTCCTGACTACGAGACGACCTGTGCCGCCAGCGCGATTGCCGAGGTTGCGCGCGTGTGCTCGTTCGAGGATGCCGAGGATCCATTTACCTTTGCCATTACGCAGCGGGCGCTCACGCTTGTTGGCAGCGGGCTCGACTCGGCACATATGGACCTGCTCGTGGCAGCGTTTGTCTTTAAGCTGCTGTCGCACGTTGGCTACCGGCCCGATTTCTCGGCTTGCGTCTCGTGCGGCGATCCCATGCTCTCGCATTTCTCGGCCCAAGCCGGCGGGCTTTTGTGCGGGTCGTGCGCCTCGAGCGTGCCTGGCGCCGAGTTGGTATCGGTCGGCGAGGTCGCATGGCTGCGCGCCCTGATGTCCATGACGTTCGATGCTCTTTTGGCCGAGCGAATTGACCCGCATACGGCGGCGTTCTTGCTCGGGCTTTCGCATGTGTGGGCGGCGACGCATACCGACCAGCGCCTCCGTGCGATGGAATTCATGTTGGGTCGGTGATGATGCGCAGGCTCGCGCCGCTTGTGGTAACATACCGACCTGTTGGTACCTCGACCTTGGATGTTCGCTCCACCGGCGGCTTCCCAGTCCGAGGCGAATAGAGTCGCCCGCGGGCGACGCGAAACGAAAGGTGAAACAATGACTGTTTCCAAAGAGCGCAAGGCGGAGCTGACCACCCAGTTCGGTAACTCCCCGGTCGATACCGGTAACCCCAAGGTTCAGGTCGCCATCCTGTCCGAGCGCATCAAGGAGCTGACCGAGCACATGAAGTCCCACCAGAAGGACTTCCACACCCGTCGTGGCCTGCTCATGCTCGTTGGCCGTCGTCGTCGTCTTCTCTCCTACATCAAGAAGAACGACATCGTCGAGTACCGTGAGCTCATCAAGGCTCTGGGCATCCGCGACAACATCCAGTAAGGATTTGTACATGCTAAGAGCGTCCTGCGCAGCGGGGCGCTCTTTTTGTGTAAGGGCGTGAACAATCACGCTCTACAGCGTGGCGGGGGCAGGGGGCCCGCGTCACATGAGAAGCCCGCAGGCAAGGGGCCTGTGGGGTAAAGGAGAACAATGACACTCGTATCCAAGACCTTTGAGCTGTACGGCAAGACCTACACCTTCGAGTCCGGCGAGCTTGCCAAGCAGGCCACCGGCGCTTGTCTGGTCAAGCAGGGCGACACCACGATGCTCGACACCGTAGTCGTCTCCAAAGAGCGCAAGAATTACGACTTCTTCCCGCTGACCGTCGACTTCAACGAGAAGATGTACGCTGCCGGCCGTATCCCGGGTGGCTACCTCAAGCGCGAGGGCCGTCCCAGCGAGAAGGCCACGCTCACGGCTCGTATGATCGACCGCCCGATCCGCCCGAGCTTCCCGGACGGCTTCCGCAACGAGGTGCACATCGTCGCCACCTCGCTCGTCGCCGACCAGGTCAACCCCTTCGACGTCATCAACGTCATGGGTGCCTCTTTGGCTATGACGCTCGGCGGCGTGCCCTTCGAGGGTCCGCTTGCCTGCGTGCGCATCGGCCGCAACGTGGAGACCGGCGAGTTTATCGTCAACCCCACCTATGAGGAGCGCGAGAACTCCGACCTGGACCTGGAGCTGGGCGGCTCTGCCGACTTTATCTCGATGGTCGAGGCCGGCGCCGAGGAGATCTCCGAGGACGACATGCTCGCCGCTATGAAGTTTGGCCAGGAGGCCCTCGCTGCCTTCTGCCAGGCCCAAGACGAGTTCGTCGCCGAGTGGGAGCAGGTCAACGGCGCTATCGTCAAGAAGGAGTACCCGCTCGACCAACCCGTCGAGGAGGTCCAGGAGCGCATTTTTGCCCACTACGACGAGATGGCCGCTGCCCTGCGCGACGCCGACAAGCTTTCCCGCATCGGTAAGGTCGAGGCTCTGAAGGAGTCCATCCGCGCCGAGTTCACCGACGAGGAGCAGGCCGCCTGGGAGCGCGAGATCCCCGTGGCGCTCAAGAAGCTCGAGAAGAAGGCCATGCGCACCATGGTCGTCGAGACCGGCGAGCGCGTCGACGGCCGTGCCGCCGACGAGATCCGTCCCATCATGGTGAAGGACAACTACTTGCCGCTCGTTCACGGCTCCGGCCTGTTCCAGCGTGGTCAGACCCAGGTGCTCTCCGTCCTGTCGCTCGGCATGCTCAACGAGGGCCAGCGTCTGGATACCATCGAGCCCACCGAGGGCAAGCGCTACATGCACCACTACAACTTCCCGCCGTTCTGCACCGGCGAGACCGGCCGCATGGGCAGCCCCAAGCGCCGCGAGATCGGTCACGGCAACCTGGCCGAGCGCGCTCTGCTCCCGGTGCTTCCCGACGAGAACGAGTTCCCCTACGCCATCCGCGTCGTCTCCGAGGTCATGGAGTCCAATGGTTCCTCTTCGATGGCTTCGACCTGCGGCTCCACGCTCGCCCTTATGGACGGTGGCGTGCCCATTAAGCGCCCGGTCTCCGGTATCGCCATGGGCCTGATCCAGGAGGAGGGCAAGACCGTGGTCCTGTCCGACATCCAGGGTCTCGAGGACTTCCTGGGCGACATGGACTTTAAGGTCACTGGTACCACCGAGGGCATCACCGCCCTACAGATGGACAACAAGGCCACCGGCCTCACCTTCGACATCCTGGCCCGCGCCCTGCAGCAGGCCAAGGAAGGTCGCGCCTTCATCCTGCAGAAGATGCTCGATGTGATCCCCGAGCCGCGTCATACCACGCGCAGCACCGCTCCGCGCATCGTCTCCATCCAGGTTCCGACCGATAAGATCCGCGACGTCATCGGTTCCGGCGGCAAGGTCATCCGCGGCATCCAGGACGAGACCGGCGCTTCGGTCGACATCCAGGAGGACGGCACCGTCTTTGTCGGCGGTACCGGCGAGTCTGTCGATCAGGCCGTCGAGCGCATCAAGCTCATCATCAAGGTTCCCGAGCCGGGCGAGGAGTACACCGGTCGCGTGGTCTCCATCCAGCCCTTCGGCGCCTTCGTCAACCTGCTGCCCGGTAAGGACGGCCTGCTGCACATCTCCCGCGTCGCCAAGGGTCGTGTGGAGAAGGTCGAGGACGTCCTCAACGTGGGTGACGAGGTCAAGGTCGTCGTCATCGAGGTCGACGATCGCGGCAAGATTTCGCTCGATCGTCTCGACAAGCCTGAGGCCCCGGCTCGCGCCGAGGGTGCCTCCGAGGGCGACGGCGAGCACTTCCAGCGCCGTGAGCGTCCGCGTCGCGAGCGCTCCGAGCGCAGCGACCGTCCGCGCCGTCCTGGCGACAACGGAGGCCGCAAGCCCCGCCGTCACCACGACGCCGAGTAACAGCCGCATATAAGCAGCACCGTAAGGGCGACTCCGGAATGGAGTCGCCCTTTTGCTATTCCCGGCGGGATAGACCGGTTCAGATGGGGCTTTGATGCATGGGTGGTCTGTTGTTGTGCAAATGGGTATCATACTGTAGTTATTGCATCGACTCTGTGATGCATGTTTGTACGTTCCCGACGGTCGGTTTGCCAGAAGCGCCCCGTCGGTTGTTCCAGACCCGTTTCGAAGAAAGGAAACAACACTCACCTATGGCAGCTAAAAAATCATCTCCCTTGAAGATCATCCCGCTCGGCGGCCTTGATGGCATCGGCAAGAACATGACGGTCTTCGAATGCGGCGACGACATGGTGCTCGTCGACGCTGGCCTCATGTTCCCCGACGACTCCCAGCCCGGTATCGACCTGGTGCTGCCCGACTACACCTACGTTCTGGAGAACGAGGAAAAGCTCCGCGGCATCATCGTCACTCACGGCCACGAGGACCACACCGGTTCGCTTCCGTATCTGCTGCAGGACCTTAACAACAAGGTGCCCATCTTCTCGAGCAAGCTGACGCTCGGCTTTATCGAGGGCAAGCTCTCCGAGTTCCGCATTCGCGCACCCAAGTTCCGTGAGGTCAAGGGCGGCAGCCACGTCAATTTGGGTGGCATCTCGCTCGACTTCTTCTCGATGACGCACTCCATCCCTGGCGCTCTGGGCGTGTTTATCCGCACCAACCAGGGTACCGTTATGCACACCGGCGACTTTAAGCTCGACCAGACGCCCATCGACGGCGTCACGCCCGACTATGCCGCTATCAGCCGCTTTGCCAAGCAGGGCATCGACCTGCTGCTGTCCGACTCCACCAACGCCACGGTCCCCGGCTTTACCAAGTCCGAGGCCGAGGTTGGCCCCAATCTGCTGCATGCCATCAAGAATGCTCCGGGCCGCGTGTTTGTCGCGTCCTTCTCGAGCCACATCCATCGTCTGCAGCAGATCTGCGACGCCGCCCGCAAGTGCGGCCGCAAGGTCGTCGTGACCGGTCGTTCCATGCTCACCAACACCCGCGTGGCGCGCGAGCTCGGTTACCTCAACATCGATGACGCCGATATCATCGATGCCTTCGATATCGACAACCTGCCCGACGATAAGATCGTCGTCATGTGCACCGGTTCGCAGGGCGAGCCTCTGTCGGCCCTTTCGCGCATGGCCAACGGCGAACACAAGACGCTCTCCATCCACGAGGGCGATACCGTCATCCTCTCGGCAACGCCGGTCCCCGGTAACGAGAAGGCCGTTCAGCAGGTCGTCAACAGCCTCGCCAAGCTTGGCTGCGACGTGTGGGATAAGAACCGCGCCCTCGTTCACGTCTCGGGTCACGGCAGCCAGGAGGAACTCAAGCTCCTGATGGCCATGGCCAAGCCTACGTACTTTATGCCGGTCCACGGCGAAGCCGTGCATCTGCGTGCCCATGCTCAACTTGCACGCAAGATGGGTCTCAAGGAAGATCATATCTTTATCCTCGACAACGGCGATACGCTCGAGATGCGTGGCGGTATCGTCAAGCGCGGTACGCCCGTCGAGTCTGGCGTCGTCTACGTCGACGGCCTGCGCATCGGCGATACCGACCCCATCGTTCTACGCGATCGTCAGAAGCTTGCCAACGACGGTATGGTCACGGCTGTCGCTATCGTTTCGCTCAAGCACAAGAAGATCGAGGCCATCGAGTTCTCGGGCCGTGGCGTCTCCTTTGCCATCGACGACCAGTTCTCCGAGGACGCCTCGGCGTCCATCATGAAGACGTTCGAGAAGGGCAAGTTCAGCTTTACGAGCAGCGGTTCCGATGCCATTCGCAAGGCCGTGCGCGACTCGCTCTCTAACTTTATCTGGAGCCGTACGCGTACTCGTCCGATGATCATCCCGGTCGTCATGGAGGTTTAGTTTGGCGCGCGGATCTGCACAAAACGCCAAAGGCAACAAAGCCAACATCCAACCGGCATCTGCTAAGGGTGCCGGTTCCCATCTTCGTGCCAATAAGGGCCACGAGGCCGAGCTCGACGATTTCGAGCCCCTGGTCGAGCCTTCGGCCAACCGCGATATCGCCGGCGTGGTCATTGCCGTTTTGGCGATTGCGTCCTTCATTGCCGTGATTTCGCCGGCGACCGCACCCGTTACGGCTGCGGTTGCCGATTTCTACCACCTGGGCTTTGGTCTGGGCGCCTACGTGCTGCCGATCGTCATTTTGCTGTTTGCCGCCACGCTCTTTTTAGGCGAGGACTCGCCGCTCAACGTGCGCTCTGTCGCGGGCGGCGCCGTGGTCTTTATCGCCGTCGTCTCTATTCTTTCGCTGATGGTGCCGGGTACGAGTGACTCGTGCGACCTTATGTTCACGCCGCTAAACCTGTCCGCCTCGGGTGGCTACATCGGTGCGTTTATTGCGAGTACTCTGCAGAATGCCCTGGGTAAGCCTATCGCGATGGTGGTCCTGTTGGGTCTGGCTGTCGTCGGCTTTGTCATCATCGGCTTTTCGGTGGGCGGCGTTTTGCGCTCTGCCCGCGACCGTGCGGCCGATTTTGCCGAGCGCCGTCGTGCCGACGTCAACGCGAGTCCGTGGGGTGACGACGAAGCCCTGTCGGTGCCCGGCGTTGCCCGTCCGCACCTGAGCATTCTTCGTCAGAAGGGATCCGATATGTCCGTGACCACGGTCATGGGCAACGATGCGGACCCGGTTTTGGACGATGACGATGACGACGAGGATCCGTTTGTCGACGTGTCCGATGTCTTGGAGGCCGAGCGCGCTAAGACGACGCTGCTGCCGCGCCGTCATGCCAAGAAGGGCAAGAAGGCTCCCAAACTCAATACGAGTGAGCCCGATCCGTCTTGGTCCGAGAGCGAGATTGAGCTTACCGAGGGTGATGACGAGGACGACGAGTCCCCGCTCGAGACTGCTAAAACCACCTTGCTGCCGCGTCGTCAGGCAAAGCGCGGTCAGGTGACCGGCCAGCTTTCGATGGAGGACGATCCGGACAAGGTCGACGAGTCCGAACCGCCGTTTGCCGTGAATCCCGTCTCGGCCGCCCCTCAAATTCCTGATTTCCTCAAGCATCCCAAGGTTGCCGATGCGGCTGTCGCGGGCGCTGCCGAGGCGTCTACTTCGAGCGATGGGGGAGCGGACAATGCCTCCGCGGATAACGAGGGCGAAGAAGAGGACGGCCTTAAGCTTCCGCCGCTCGAAATCCTGCATGCAAACCCTCAGTCCGCTTCTGCCGCGTCTTCGGACAAGGAACTGGAACAGACCGCCGAATCGTTGCAGTCCACGCTGCTTGAGTTTGGCCGTAGCGCGCGCGTCGTCGGTTGGATTGCCGGCCCCACGGTGACGACCTTTAAGCTGCAGCCTGGCGAGGGCGAGCGCGTGAGCAAGATTTCGAGCCTTGAGGACGACATCGCGCTTTCGCTTGCTGCTCAGTCCGTGCGTATCTTTGCGCCGATTCCCGGCACCTCGCTCGTGGGTATCGAGATCCCCAATCGAAAGCGTCAGAACGTCAACTTGGGCGACGTACTGCCCTATGTTAAGGGCGGTCCGCTCGAGCTTGCCATCGGCCGCGATGCAGAGGGCACGCCGGTCGTCGCCGATCTCGCTAAGATGCCCCACCTGCTGATCGCCGGCACCACAGGTTCCGGTAAGTCGGTCATGATCAACTCCATCATCACGACCCTGCTCATGCGCGCGCTTCCCGAGGACGTTCGCTTGATCATGGTCGACCCCAAGCGCGTCGAGCTCGCAGGCTATAACGGCCTGCCGCATCTTTACGTGCCCGTAGTGACTGAGCCCAAGCAGGCCGCGAGTGCCTTGCAGTGGGCGGTGTCCGAGATGGAGCGCCGCCTGAAGGTCTTCGAGCGCCTGAACGTGCGTAAGATCTCGACCTATAACGAAAAGCAGGCTGCCGGCGAGTTTGAGCATTACGATAACCCGCCGCAAAAGATGCCCTACCTGGTCATCATCATCGACGAGCTTTCGGACCTGATGATGGTTGCCGGCAAGGACGTCGAGGCGTCGATTGTGCGTATCGCCCAGCTGGGCCGTGCCGCCGGTATCCACCTTATCGTGGCGACTCAGCGTCCGAGCTCTAACGTGGTGACGGGTCTCATCAAGGCAAACATTACCAACCGTATCGCCTTTAACGTCGCAACGGGCATCGACTCCCGCGTCATCATCGACCAGATGGGTGCCGAAAAGCTCACCGGCTTGGGTGACATGCTGTTCTCAAAGGTCGACTGGGGCAAGCCCCGTCGTATCCAGGGCTGTTTTGTTTCGGATGACGAGATCAACGAGATTGTCGAGTTCGTCAAGTCGCAAAGTGAGCCCGACTACCATGAGGAGATCCTGTCGGCTGTGGCACCTGCCTCCATGTCCATGGCAGGTGGCGGCGGCATCGTTCGTACCGGCGTTGCCGAGCCTCAGGACGACGATCCGCTTATTTGGGAAGCCGCTCATATTGTGGTGGAATCGCAGCTGGGCTCCACATCTGGCCTGCAGCGCCGCCTGAAGGTTGGCTATGCGCGCGCCGGGCGTATTATGGACATGCTGGAAGAAAAGGGTGTCGTCGGTCCGCCCGACGGTTCCAAGCCGCGCGAGGTCCTGCTGGATGAAGAAGGCCTTGCCGCGCTGGAATCCGTCGACGCCGAGATGGCACGTGAAGATCGTGAGTTTGGAGGATTCTGATGGCTGCACGCTTTGGTGACATGCTGCTCGAGCAGCGTCGCCGAATGGGCCTTTCCATTCAGCAGGTCGCCAACACCATCAAAATCAGGCCGCAGATCATCGAGTTTTTCGAGAATGGCAATTTTGCATCGATGCCTCCGCGCGGCTATGCGCAGGGCATGATTTCGAGCTATGCGCGCTTTTTGGGCCTCAATCCGCGGGAGGTCGTCAACGCTTATTTTGACGATCTGATGGCGTATGAGCGCGAGACGTCGCAGCAGGGTGGTCGTTTTCAGGACGCCGCCGGCTACGTCAATTCGCGTTCCTCGGTCGACAACGGCCGCTTCCTGATGGTTCAGGGCGGGCGTTCGACGCGTTATGGCCAGCGCCCTCAGCAGGCTGGCTATGTTACCGAGACGGGCTCGAGCGAGGATATTCGTTCCCAGCGCGATCGTTTTCGCAGCACGCCGGCGCCCGAGGAGCGCGCACTCCCCGCTGCCCGCGGTGTCGCACGAGACCCTCGTGCCGGCTACGGTGATGGTGGTTATTCCGATCGCGGGCACCGTGGCGTTTCCTCCGGTCGCCCGCGCGGCGGCTATGCAGACGCCGACACTACGCAGGTGACGCCTCGCCTTCGATCCCAGTCGCAGCCTTATAGCCAGCGCCCCTCAGTGCCTCGTTCGGGCCAGCGCAACTACCGGGGTCGCGGCGAGCTCGCCCCCCGCTCAGGCCAGCGCAATATGCAGCGCCAGGGCAGCTATCGTGGACGTTCCGACAATAACCGCGGTCGCATGCCCCAAGGCACTGGTCGCGGTGGTTCCAATCGTGGACGCGGCGGTGGTCGTGCTCCCCAGAACAACGGTCTCGACCCTCGTATCGTTTACGCCGGTATCGGTGCCGTGGCGCTGCTGCTGATCGTGCTCATCGTAGTGCTCCTGCGTGGCTGCGGCTCCTCGGCGCCCGAGACGACGCCCGAGACGCCCGTTGCCACCAAGACAACGACTAAGAAGTCTTCCAAGAAGACCGAATCCGTCGATAAGGATGAAGATACCGATGAGACGACGGACGAGTCGACCGATTCGGACGCCGCCAAGACGAAGGCCAAGAAGGAGGAGAGCGAGGTCACAAAGGTCAAGATCTCCGTTGCCAAGGGCAAGACTGCTTGGATTGAGGTCAAGGTTGATGGCAAGTCGGTCTATGGCGCCCAGGCCACCGGCCCCTTTGAGCAGGAATATACGCCCGAGTCCTCGATCGAGATCACCACGTCCAAGCCTTCCGATGTCACGGTTACCAAGAACGGCGAAAAGGTCCGCTACGACACTAAGACGTCGGGCGTGGCACGCGTGACGATCACCGTTCCCAAGAAGGAGACGACCGACTCCGAGGACGGTGAGAACACTGACGGTACCGATGGCACCGAAAGTACCGACGGAACCGATGGAACCGACGCCCAGTCCACGGACGGCACCGATGCCGCCACCGACGGGCAGACTACGTCCTATTCAGACGACTATTCGTACGACAGCTACTAAGCCGCTCGTAATCGAAAGGATTAACCATGGCTAAAGATTCCAGCTTCGACGTCGTGTCCGAGGTCAATATGCAGGAGGTCGACAATGCCTTCCAGCAGACCACGCGCGAGATTTCCCAGCGCTATGACCTGAAGGACTCCGGCGCCACCATCGAGCTTTCGAAGGGCGACAAGCTCTTTACGATCAATGCCCCGGCCGACTTTGTCTCCAAGCAGATTATCGATGTCCTGAGCTCCAAGCTCATCAAGCGCGGCATCGATCTTAAGGCCGTGTCCTGGGATGCGCCTCAGGCTGCGTCGGGCGGTACCGTGCGCGTGCTCGGTCACATCGTCGAGGGTATCGACCAGACGACTGCCAAGAAGATCAATAAGGACATCAAGGATCAGAAGCTCAAGGTCAAGGTGACGATTGAGGCCGACAAACTGCGTGTTTCCTCTGCTTCCAAAGATGCGCTGCAGACCGTGATCCAGTTCCTGCGCGACCAGGACTACGGTCAGCCGCTGCAGTTCACCAATTACCGCTAATTCATTCGAAAGGACCGCTCTCCAACATGGATACTCCGTTGGGCTCCGTACTCTATATCACCCTCGGGTGCGCCAAGAACGAGGTCGATACCGACCGTATGCGTTCGCTGCTGACCGCCGCGGGCTACGAGGAGGCATTCGATCCGCAGGATGCCGATATCGCCATCGTCAATACGTGCTCGTTCCTTGCCTCTGCAACGTCCGAGAGCATCGAGACCACGCTCGAGCTTGCCAACGAGGTACAGGACGGCGTTCGTTCTTGCCCGATCGTCATGTGCGGCTGCGTGCCGTCACGCTACGGCGACGACCTGCCTGACGAGCTGCCCGAGGTCGCGGCCTTTGTGAAGGCTGACGAGGAAGACGGCATCGTGGCGGTCATCGATGACGTGCTGGGTGTCGAGCGCGAGATTGCCGCCTATATTCCGCAGGTCAAGCGCACTGTTGAGGGCGCTGTCGCCTACGTCAAGATCTCCGATGGCTGCAACCGCTTCTGCAGCTTCTGCATGATCCCGTATATCCGCGGTCGTTATCACTCGCGCAATGCCGAGAGCATTATCTCTGAGGTACGCGACCTGGTCGCCGGCGGCGTGCGCGAGATCGTGTTGATCGGTCAGGACACGGGTATCTGGGGTACCGACTTTGCCGACGAAGACCTCGCCGAGGGCGCGCCGCGTAACCTGGCGCAGCTGCTGCAGGCCGTTGCCGAGGCCGTTCGTCCGCATAACGTTTGGGTCCGCGTGCTCTACCTGCAGCCCGAGGGCATGACCGACGAGCTTATCGAGACCATTCGCGATACGCCCGAGGTGCTTCCCTATATCGATATTCCCGTGCAGCACTGCGACGCGCGCATCCTCAAGGCCATGCGCCGCTCCGGTTCGCGCCAGGAGCTCGAGGACCTGTTCCGCGACCTGCGCGAGCGCATCCCCGGTATCGTGATCCGCTCCACGGCCATGGTAGGTTTCCCGACCGAGACCGACGACGAGTTCCGCGATCTCATTGACTTTATGGACACCGTCGGCTTTGACTACACGAGCGTCTTTGCCTACTCGCAGGAGGAGGGTAGCCTGGCCGCCAAGATGGAAGGTCAGGTCGACGAAGAGGTCAAGCTCGAGCGCGCCCAGGAGGCCATGGATCTGGCCGAGTCGCTCGGCTTTGCCGCGACTGCCGCGCACGTGGGTGAGCGCGCCCAGGTGATCGTCGACGGTATCGAGGAGACCGAGGACGGTGCCGAGCTCATCGGGCATGCCTGGTTCCAGGCGCCCGATTCCGATGGTGCGGTGCATTTGGATGCCAGCGAGGCATCTGTGGGCGATATTCTGACGGTCGAGTTTACCGATAGCTTCTGCTACGAGCTTATCGGTCATGTTGTGGAGTAGGAGAGCGTCGTGGCTAACGAGAGCAATAAGGAACTGACGAGTGTTTGGACGCCTGCCAACATCGTGACGTGCGTGCGCATCGTCTTTATTCCGGTGTTCATGATCGTGTCGGCGCTGTCTCGCGTGGGCGTTACCGGTACGGATTTGAGCACCTTCGACGGCCCGCTCGCCGCCGCCGCCTTTATTCTGTACGTCATCCTGTCGTGCACAGATAAGGTTGATGGCTACCTTGCTCGTTCACGCAACGAGATCACCGACTTCGGTAAGTTCTTGGATCCCATCGCCGATAAGTTGCTCGTGTTCTCGGCTCTGCTTCTGTTCTTGGATTTTGGTACCGTAACCGTGTGGTCGGTGTTCATCATCCTGTTCCGCGAGCTGCTGGTGAGTGCCCTGCGCATGGTCGCGAGTGCGGCCGGTGTGGTCGTTGCGGCCGATAAGCTCGGCAAGTACAAGACGGCCACTACGATGGTTTCCATCTGCGGTTATCTGTGCGTTTTTGCGATGTCTGGCCTTAACCTGGCCCCGGTGGCGCTGACGCTCGGTATCTATGGCGTCTCACGCTTCCTGTACGCCGTGGCCGTTATCCTGACCGTTATCTCGGGCGCTCAGTACTTCTGGAACTGCCGCAAGATCGTCTTTTCGGTCTAGGTCCTGGTAGGTATGACGGAATCATTTGAGCAGATTGCCGCGCATAACGAAGAGCTCGCACGCGATATTGTCGAGCGTGCAAGCGTTCGCGGTGTGACGGTTTCGACGGCTGAATCTCTGACGGCGGGCATGATCGCCTCTACGATCGCCGATATCCCCGGTGCCTCGGCGGTGCTTCGCGGCGGTGCGGTGACGTACTGCGACGAGATTAAGCATCGCGTGCTCGGCGTTGAGCAAGAGACGCTCGACCGCCATACCGCGGTGTCGTATCAGACGGCGCGCGAGATGGCTTCCGGTTCGCTGGAGCTGTACCAGAGCGATATTGCCGTGAGCGCGACGGGCTATGCCGGCCCCGGTGGAGGCACCGAGGACGATCCGGCTGGAACCTTTTATATTGGCTGGGCGTATCACTCGGCCGATGGGGGAGTGCCGGTCGTGGACTCCATTCGCTGTCACTATGAGGGCGATCGTTCGTGTGTTCGTGCCCATGCGGTCGCGGAGGCACTGGGTCGCATTGTCTGCGTGCTCAATTCTATGGAATAGACATGTTTTGAGGGGCCTCCGGGCCCCTTAATTGTGGAGATAGGGACCTCGGCCGAATTTACTCTTTGTGCAGGCAGTTGGCGTAATCTTGCTCGTCATGCCTTGCTTGGTTCGTCTGTGGTCAAGTTTTTGGTCAGTGTTTGGTCGGCGTTTGGTTGGGTTTTGGAAAGGTCGGCTGCATATGATTTATCTGAACGGTTGACCACGAACAGCCGTTCGTTTATTATCGATGCAGGTTGTTAAGAGGAGGGCTATTCATGGCCAAGAATTCAGGTCCCGTACGTACCGTTCATGCTCGCACGACGGGTAAAGAGCGCGATGAGATGATCGCCACCACCAAGGCCGAGATCGAGAAGAAATTCGGCCAGGGTTCCATCATGAGGTACGGCGACGGTGGTCCCGAGCTCGAGGTCGAGGCCATTCCCACAGGCGCCCTGGCCCTCGATGCCGCGCTGGGCATCGGCGGCGTGCCGCGCGGCCGTATCGTCGAGATTTACGGTCCTGAGTCCTCCGGTAAGACAACGCTTTCGCTCGAGATTTTGGCAGAGGCCCAGGCTATGGGCGGCGTCGTGGCATTTATTGATGCCGAGCACGCGCTCGATCCCACGTATGCCGCGCGCATCGGCGTGGACATCGATGAGGTCCTCATTTCCCAGCCCGATACGGGCGAGCAGGCGCTCGAGATCGTCGACATGCTCGTGCGCTCTGGCGCCATCGACGCCATCGTCGTCGACTCTGTCGCCGCTTTGACTCCGCGTGCTGAGATTGAGGGCGAGATCGGCGATACTACGGTCGGCCTTCAAGCCCGTCTGATGAGCCAGGCACTCCGTAAGCTCGCCGGTTCGCTCGCCAAATCTAAAACGACCTGCATCTTCATTAACCAGCTGCGCGAGAAGATCGGCGTCATGTTCGGCAACCCCGAGACAACGACGGGCGGCCGCGCCCTCAAGTTCTTCTCGTCGGTGCGCATCGATATTCGCCGCATCGACAGCATCAAGCTCAAGGACGAGGTTATCGGCAATCGCGTGCGTGCCAAAGTCGTTAAGAATAAGGTGGCCGCTCCGTTCCGCTCTGCCGAGTTCGACATCATGTACGGCACGGGCATCTCTAAGGAGGGCTCGATTCTGGACATGGCCGTCGAGTGCGGTATCTGCAAAAAGATGGGCTCTTGGTTTGCTTACGGTGAGGACAAGCTCGGTAACGGTCGCGAGGCCGCCAAGGCCTTCCTGCGCGAACACCCCGATTGTGCCGATGAGATCGAGCACAAGGTTCGTCTCGCCTGCGGCCTTGAATTCGATGACGATGCTCCGTCCGAGGTCGAGCTGACCGATCAGCCCGAAACTGAGGAGTTCGATGAGCTTTACGCCATCGATGGCTCTGCGATGCTCGATGATGACGACGAGTAACGGATGCTCTCATGTCGTATTCGGTGACCGAGGCCACGGTCGTCTTTCCCGATAAGAAGGCGACCTCCTCGTTCTCGAGTGGGTATGCATCAAAAAAGCCTTGTGCACATATCGACTGCGAGCTCGAGGGCGGTTATGAACGATCCATCTGGATTCCTGTTCGTGTTGCGCGCCTGTTTCTTAAAAATCGACCCGATCTTCCCTGCGATTGGGATGAGTTTCGCGAAGCGGTACAGCTCATTGAGCGTAAATGCGCGCTTACCATGGTGACTGAGATGCTGTCGCGCCGCGACCATGCCACGGGTGAGGTCCGTGACAAGCTCGCTCGTTATGGTTTTCGCCAGCCCGCAATTGATTTCGCCGTCCAGCGTGCCACTGAGTACCGCTTTTTAGATGAGAACCGCTTTTGTTCGTACTTTATCGAGGAACGCAAACGACGCGGCTGGGGACAGCGCAAGATTGAGACTGAGCTCAAGCGTCGCCATGTCGTACTCGATGATATCCCCGGCTATCCCGAGGATTATTTTGCCGTGGAGGACGACTTAGCTCGCGCATCGGCTTTACTCGCGAAGCGTCGTGTTCCCGAGACGCGTGGATTCGAAAAGCTCGTCCGGTTTTTGATGGGCAAGGGCTTTTCGTACCACATCGCCGCCGATGCCGTTAAGGCGCGTCTCGATGCCGAACGTGAGGAATGTGCAGTTTAGACATATGCGTTTTGCGTACGTACCGTTCACCGCGTTTTAGCCGCCGTGCTGGGTCCATTTATTTGACAGTTGTTGCGGTTCAACGTACGATAAACACTGTCATTTGTTTTGTGATATGTGCTCATCTTTGATGAGTTTGTTTATATGTTTATCTGTATCCGACCCGCATAAGCTGCGCCCATAT
>USFU01000010.1 GCA_900554135.1 uncultured Collinsella sp.
CCGTATTATGTTTGCACATTATGAACGTATCAGTCAAATAATTGACCGTGAAAACCAAACAAACCAGATAAACGGCGTGGTACGGCCCCTCAACAAAGCCATTTAGGATGCTAGGCGGTCGGTGCGTTCCTAAACGTGTAGTTGCCCGGAGAACGCACATTGATATAGGTTACGCCCTCTACCTGCGAAAGCAGCTTGGTCACGATGCGTTCCTTCTTGGCGATATCGTCCGAATCGCCCAGCGACACCTCGACGCCGTTATCGAGATTTGCCGAGATAGCCTCAACAGAAGGCGTGGAGATATCCTTCACCTGGTCCAAGAACTCGCTCGAAAAACCGCGCGCGTAATCCAGGCCGGCCTTGACGGCCTTGGAGCTCACCGCCCGACCCGAAACCGGAGCGACATCGGCCGAGACATCAGTCAATAGCACGGCGCCGTAGTGCTTGGCAAGCGCCAGGGCCGCATCGATGCCGGTCAGGGTATTGGCACCCTCCCCCGATGCAATGACGTTTCCCTGGTCGTCCACCTCGACAGATGTTGACAGCGGAGCGATCCAGGTGTCATCGTCTCCGATAGCCCAGGCAAGGTCGTCGGAGCTGATATACGCAATGGCGATAACTTTACGCTCCGTCGGCGTGATGATAAGCGTATGGGGAAACTGGCGCTGGACATCCACGCCCGAGACCCACGGGTTTTGCTTGAGGCCCTCGGTGATCTGATCGGGATCCACGTTAAAGAGCGACGTGTTCTCGGGAAGACTGATGAGCTGCATGGCGTCGTGCTTGGTCACATGCTCGCTGCCATGAATCTGAATATCGGTGGCGGAAAACAGGCCAGAGTTGATGACGACGATGGCAACAATGGCAAGTACGGCCACGGCCGCTAGGATGCCGCCCGCGATTTTGCCCTTACCCTTCATGGCAGAAGCGGCGTCGGTCGCCTTGCTTGCCATGGCACCCAGCGATGACAGAGGATTGATGCCCTTTTTTGCCGAAGACGCCTTGGCGGCGGGTACCGATGTCAGTGAACGCGGCTTAGCGCCAGCCAACGTACGGCCGGCATGCGGCGCACGAGCTCCCAGCGAAGGCCTGGGCGTCGCCATGGGTCGGGAGGTCTTGGTGCCCATCGCCGGCTTGGGCGTCACCGAAGGACGCGGAGCCGGACGACTCGTCTTTTTAGAAGCGGGGCGTCCCCCCAGCTGCGAGCCGACGACCGGGCGCTTGGCAGGACGAACGGACCCAACAGACTTGGAGGGCATGGCGGGCTTATGTTGAGGCTGGGCAGGTGCGCCGGAACGCCCTCCGGCGCGGCGGAAGGTTGGTTTCGATGCTCTAGAAGCCGAGGAATTTAACTTCCGGTCTGAGCTCGATGCCATACGCCTCCCTCACCTTTCCGTGCACATGCCTGATAACCGCGGCCACGTCATCGGCCGAGGCGGTTCCGTTATTAACGATAAAATTAGCGTGTACGGGCGAAACTTCCGCACCGCCGACCGAAAAACCCTTTAATCCACAATCCTCAATCAACTTGCCCACGCTTGCATCGGGCGGGTTGCGAAAGACCGATCCGCAGGATGCACGGCCCATGGGCTGCGTGCGCTTGCGGCGCGTCAGGTAGCGTTCCATGCGCTCGCGAATGTCGGCCTTAGGCGCGGGCTTGAGTTTAAGCACGCACTCGAGAATGATCTCATTACGCGGCAAGCTGCACTCGCGATACCCCCAAGCGATCTCGGACCCTGCATAGTGCTTAATACCGGACGCCGGATCAAACGTGACCACGTCCTCGATAAGGGAACCGATCCACTCGGTCCGCGTTCCTGCGTTCATGGACACGGCGCCGCCGACCGAACCGGGAATACCGACCGCGAACTCAAGGCCCGAAAGCCCGCGCGACAAGGCGTCGTTGACCAAACGCGCGAACATCACGCCCGCACCAACGGTCAGCGTGCAGCCGTCCTCGGCAACAACTGTGCGCTGAAACTCACGTCCCAGCGAAATAACGGCGCCGCGATAACCGGCATCGGCAACCAACAGGTTGGACCCTTTACCGATAATCACCCACGGCACCTGCTCGCGGTCAAGCACCGCCACGGCGCGACGCAGGGCATGGTAGCTATGGCACGTCACAAAGAGGTCGGCCTTGCCGCCGATACGATAGCTTGTATGGCGTGCAAGACGTTCGTCCTCGACCACGTCCGTGTCGATCATGCCCGAAAGCGCCATGACGGCGTTAAACAGACCCATGGAGGCTAAGCGTCTTTCTTGGCAGTCAGATACTCGATGAACTCGGGGCCGACGGTCGTAACGTCGCCGGCACCCATGGTGAGCAGCAGGTCGCCCTCGCCCACGAGCTTCTCAAGCTCCTGGTTGAGCTCAAGACGGCTGGAGCAGTACACGACCTCCTTGCCGGGGTGCTTGGCGCGAACGGTATCTGCGAGCATCTTGGAGGTAACGCCCGGAATCGGCATCTCGCCGGCAGAGAACACATCGATCAGCAGCAGCTTATCGGCGTTGGCAAAGGCATCGGCAAAGTCATCGCACAGAGCCTGCAGACGCGAATAGCGGTGCGGCTGGAATACGACGTCAACATGCTTGTAGCCCAGCGAAGAGGCAGCAGCGAGCGTCGCCTTGATCTCGGTGGGATGATGGCCGTAATCGTCAACCACCGTGATGCCATCGATATCGCCCACGTGAGTAAAGCGACGGCGGACGCCCTCAAAACTCGAAAGCGCCTTAGCGGCGGCGTCGATATCGAGGCCTAGGACATGGGCGACGGTCAAGACGGCCGTGGCGTTGAGCATGTTGTGACGACCGGGGTTGCTCTTAATCTCGACAGCGTGCTCGGTGCCGTCCTCAAAGCGAACGATAAAGTCGCTCTGGATGCCCTTGACATCCGGATGTACGCAGACGATGTCGTTGTTCTCGGCAAAGCCATAGGAAAGCACATGACGGCCCGTCGACTTGGCGAGCTCGACCAGATGCGGGTCCTCGCCGCAAACGATGACGGTGCCGTCCTCGCCCACCAGCCCCATAAACTTGGCAAAGGTGGCCTCGATCTCCTCGATGCCCGAGTAGTGATCGAGATGGTCGGCCTCGACGTTGGTCACGATGACCACGTTGGGGTTCAGGAACAGGAACGAGCTGTCGGACTCGTCGGCCTCGGCGACAAAGTAGTCACCCGAGCCGTTCTTGCCGTTGGTGTCGTAGCCCTCGACAATGCCGCCGATTAAAAAGCTGGGGTCCAGACCCATGCGATCGAGCATCGTGGCGCACATCGAAGACGTCGTGGTCTTGCCGTGCGTACCGGCAACGGCGATGGTGGTGTAGCCATGGCCCAGGGCCGAGAGCATCTTGGCACGGGGCCACACGGGAATACCGAGCTCGCGGGCACGCACGAGCTCGGGGTTGGACTCGGGAATTGCGGTGGAGACCACAACCACGTCGGGCTTGACCTCATCGATCGTCGCAGCCTCGTGGCCCACGTGGACCTTCACGCCGGCGCGGGTAAGCTGGCGAATATAGCGCGACGTCTTAAGGTCGGAACCGGTAACGGTATAACCGCGCTCGTGCAGGACGAGAGCGATGCCGCTCATGCCGGCGCCGCCGATACCGATAAAGTGGGCGCTCTTGAACTCGGGCGCGGAGGTTGCAGTCTGGGAATCAGCCATGTGCTCGTGTACTCCTTGCGTAAACACTGCCTGTAACCCGTTAACTGTACCGCACCTACCGCATCCGCGCGAGGGCGACCGGCGATATCCCGTCTAACTAACGCAATCCCTCTACCGCGTCGGCCAAAAGTGCGGCGGCACGGTCCTGGGCCAAGCCACGCGCCGCCTGACGCATGGCATCACGCGCCGCAGCGTCATCGATCAGGTGCAGCAGCTCGTCGACAAAGGCAGGGGCATCGATATCGGCATCGGCGCATAGCACGCCGGCACCGGCATCGACCAGGTAACGCGCATTCGTGGTCTGGTGGTCGGCCGTGGCGTGCGGATACGGCACGAGCACCGAGGGCACGGCAAGCGCGGCGATCTCGGCCACGCTCGAGGCACCGGAACGCGAGAGCACCAAATCGGCCGCGGCCAGCATATCGCCCATGTTGTCGATGTAGGGCTGGACACGATAGCGCTTCGCCTCCTCGGGCGTCAGCGCCAAAGCGCGCTCGGTCTCCTCAAAGCCGTCGGCACCCGTCGAATGCAAAATGTAGAGATTCTCGCGGGTCAGCAGCTCACTCTTGAGCGAGGCAACGCGCTCGTTGAGATGCTGGGCACCGAGCGAACCACCAAAGACGAGCAGAAGCGTCGCGTCCTCGGGCACACCGAGCGTCTTGCGACCGCGAGCGCGATCGCCCTCGATCACCGAACGACGCACAGGATTGCCCGTCATGAGCACATGGTCGGGGTCGCCCTCGCGCTCAAAGACCGCGCGGGCCGCAGGTACCGAAATGCACACGCGGGCGGCATGTGAATTCATCATCTTGTTGGCCAGACCCGGAACAGAGTTCTGCTCGTGCAGCAGATACGGAACGCCGGCGTCCTTGCACCAACCCAGCAGCGGGACCTCAACGTAAGCACCAAAGCCGATAGCGGCATCGGGCTTACCGACCTTCGAGAAGTGACGGGCAAGCGCGCGCTTCGCCTTGTTGACGCGCCACAGCGAGGTCAGCGCCGTCCAGGGACGGGAGCGATCGAAGCCCGTGACCGTGATGGGCACAAAATCGAATCCGGCCTCGGGAACCAGACGGCCCTCGAGCTTGCGCGACTGGCCCACGAACACAACGTGATGACCGCGGTCACGCAGCTCCTCGGCCAAGGCGAGCGCGGGGTTGATATGTCCTGCCGTGCCGCCAGCTGCAATAGCAACGGTCATCTTATCGGTCATGGTAATCCCTTCGTACGCGCGGCCCCTGGTCATCGGTGCGCAAACGCGCCGACGGGTCCGAATTCAAATCGATTCGATTATATCCGCCGCCCACATTGCGAGGAGTGGGGCGCTGAGGACGACCTTGCGGCGCCGTTCGCTGACGCGGACGGGCCGACGGCTCGGTCGCAGAGCCATCCAGGACGGTAAAGCCGTTACGCGAAGATCGCTCGCCGCGCACGTGGGGCACGCCGGCGGTACTCTCATCCATAACGGCAAAGCTCTCGCGGCGACGGTCGTACTCATCGCGACGGGCGCTCTCATACGAAACGCGCAGGATCAGACCGGCGAGCATAAGCGACACAATAATCGAGGAGCCGCCGTAGCTAATAAACGGCAGCGGCTTGCCCGTCATGGGAAACACATTGAGAATGCCCAGCGCGTTGATCAAAAACTGCACCGCAAGGATGACCGCGGAACCCGATGCCATAAGTGCTCCGCGACGGTCGGTCGCCTGCTCGGCAATGCGAAACGCCGAGTAGATCAGCATCGCGAACACCAAAAAGAACAGCACGGTTCCGATAAAGCCAACTTCCTCGCCGATAATAGCCAAGATGTAGTCGTTATGCGCCTCGGGCAAATACGAGTACTTCATGGTGGAGTTACCGATACCGCGACCGAACAGGCCGCCCGAGGCAAACGCCATGATGGCAAGCGTGGCCTGATAGCCATCACCATATTCGTCTGCCCAAGGATTCCAAGCAACCTCGACACGCGTCATACGATACGGCTCGGCGATAAGGGCGATCGCAATGACGGCGATGCCGGCAACGACCGTCCAAACGATATATTTGGGGTCCAATCCCGCAAACAACGCCATGCACATGAGGGTCAACAAGATGATCAGAACGGTGCCAAAATCGGGCTGAACAAAAATCAGAAAGAGCGAAATGCCCAGGTAGACGCCCATCTTGCGAAGAAACTCGTTGATGTTGCCGCCGGGCGAAAAGATGCGGTCGAGCATGATGGCCGAATACGCGATGGCGAACGGCTTTAAAAACTCAGACGGCTGGAACTGAATACCGGCGATGTTGAGCCAGCGCGTGGCGCCACGACTGCCGCTACCCATAAAGAACACCAGAACCAGTAGACCTATCATGCCCATGAGGAAGATCCTGAGCACGTCTTCCCCAAACCAACTGTCCGGCAAGACGCGCACGATGGCAACCATAGCCAGCACGCCAACTCCGGCAAACGCGGCCTGTCGAAACAGGAAAAACGTCGCCGAACCATTCTCGTGCATCGCCTCGACCGAAGATGCCGAGTACACCATCAGCAAGCCAAAGCAAACCAAGCTAAACAGGCAAGCCATAAATATCAAACGGGGGCGCATGATGCGGGCGGGGACGCCGGCAATATAGCGCTCACTGAACGTCTGCCCGCCGCGTCCGGAACGCGGCGTGCTACGCAGCGAGGAAGCACGGTCCGAGTCGGGCCTCCTCATATCACTTCGGGGGCTCTCCTCTCTCACCGGCAACCCCTATTCCGTTTGCGATTTCGCTGCTGCGGCAAGCTGGGCCACGTAGTCCTTAAACACGCGACCGCGCTCCTCGTAGCCCGAGAACTCGTCGAACGAAGAGCAAGCAGGCGAAAGCAGGATCACGTCGCCGCGGCTCGAGAGCGAGCGGGCAACGTCAACGGCATCGCGCAGATCATCGGCCTGGGCGATATCCACGTCACCATCGACATCGGCCTCGTCCATAGCGGCGGTAAAGCGCTCGCGCGCATCGCCAAAGCAAACGACCGAGCGCACGTTGTCCATAACGACGCGGGCAAAGTCCGCAAGCGGCGTGCCCTTATCGTGGCCGCCGAGCAGCAAGATCACGTCGTCATCAGGAAACGCCGTCAGAGCCTTTTCGACTGCATCGGTGTTCGTTGCCTTGGAATCGTTAACGTAGCGCACGCCATCGATCTCGCCACAGGGCTCAACGCGGTGCTCCAGCGGCTGGAACGATGCCAAACCGCGGCAAACGCCCTCGGGATCGGCACCGACGGCCAGAGCAGCCGTGGCGGCACATAGGGCATTGATGACATTGTGATGGCCCGAGATCTTGAGCTCGGAAGTGGCGACAAGCTGAGTCTCGACGCCCTTCAGGCGAACGACCATCTTGCCGTCGCGCACAAAGGCGGCGTCTGCACCCTTGGGCTCGTCAAAAGCGACCTTGCAGATGCGGCGACCCGGTGTGTAGATGTACTCATCGAACTCATGGATGCCGGCATCCTCGACGTCGATAACCACGAGGTCGTCATCGACCATATTCTCGAACAACTTGATCTTGGCAAGCGCATAGTTCTTGTGGCTCTTGTGCCAGCCCAGGTGGTCGGGCGTGATGTTGAGCAGCACCGCCACGCGAGGATGAAGCTCGGCGGTCGTAGCAATCTGATAACTCGACAGCTCGGCCACAAACCACTCATTGTGTGCGCGGCCGTCGATCTCGTTCACCGGCGGCTCGCCGATATTGCCGACGGCCACGCTGGCTTCACCGGCGGCCTTGAGCAGATAATCGGTCAGCGACGTGGTAGTTGTCTTGCCGTTGGTACCCGTGATGGCGATCCAATTTTGGGGCGACAGGCGATAGGCAAACTCAGGCTCGCCCATAATCTGGGCAGCATGCTCACGCCCGGCCTTAAAAAAGGCCGAGAACTCCGAGATACCCGGGCATGTCACGCACACGTCATAGTCACCCTCGACCTGCTCGGTGCCGTAGACAAACGACGCGCCCTGCGCCTCGAGCGCACGTGTGGCGTCATTGGGCTCGGAGCCACCGCCGCCATACACGGTCGTAGCGCTCACGCGCTCGGGGTGAGCCAACGCCCAACGGGCGACATCGAGACCGGATTTACCCTGCCCCAAAACAAGCAGGCTAAAGATATCAGCAAGAGGCATGAAAGACCACTATCCCAACTGGAAGAACAGGGCGAGGCCAACGGCGCCAAAGGCCGCGGCGATAATCCAAAAACGGATAACGACCTTGGTCTCGGCCCAGCCCTTCTTTTCGAAATGATGATGAATGGGCGCCATAAGGAAGACGCGCTTGTGCGTAAAGTGGAAATAGACAACCTGGATCATGACCGACAGGGTCTCGACGATAAACAGACCGCCGATGATGAGGGAAACGACTTCGGTGTTGGTCATGATGGAGGTGCAGGCAAAAGCGGCACCCAGGGCAAGCGAGCCGGTATCGCCCATAAAGATGCTCGCCGGGTAGCAGTTGAACCACAAAAAGCCCAGGCAGGCACCGGCGCACGCCGTGCAGAAGATGGACAGGTTCACGTCACCGTGCAAAAACGCCATGGCGGCCATGGCGAGCATGGCGATCATGGAAGTGCCGCCGGCAAGGCCGTCCAGACCATCGGTCAGGTTCACGGCATTGGAAAGACCGGCGATCATCAGCCAGCAAAATACAATGTAGAGCCACGGAAACGAAAGGCCGCAGATGGTGGTCGAAAGAACACCGAGGTCAATCGTCAGGCCGCCGGGAAAACGAATCTCGGGGGCGACGCCGCACCAATTGACGGCGAGCACGGTAAAGGTGACGCAGATGATGGTCAGACCGATCATCTTGGCGTGAGGCGTCAGGCCGAGCGAGCGACCATGCGTGACGGAGGTCAGGTCGTCGATGAGGCCCAGAACGCCGGTGGCCAGCGTTGCAAGCAGCACGAGCACGAGCTCGGTGGTGAGCTTGCCCATCAGCAGGCAGGTCAGCGAGATCGCGACAAGGATGATAACGCCGCCCATGGTGGGCGTACCCTGTTTAATCAAATGACGCTTGGGGCCGTCGGCTCGAACCTGTTGGCCGATACCCTCGACCTTCAGCAGCTTGATCCACCACGGCATAAGCAGCAACGCAATGGCGGCAGCGATGCCAAGTCCCAAAAAGGCCTGATACGTAGGATACGAGGGATTGCCGAACATGGGCTAGCACACACCTTCCACAAAGCGGTCGAGCTCAACAAAACGGGAACCCTTGACCAGTACAACATCATGATTTTCAAGCGCGCCGCCCATGCGGTCGAGCACCTGCTGATAATCGGAGAACACCTGGATGCGGTCCTCATCCATACCCATCATACGTGCGGCATCGGCCATGAGCAGAGCCAGCTCGCCGCCGACGCACGCGAGCATGTCGAGCTTCTTGGCGGCGGCATACGCGCCCACGAGCTCATGCATGCGGGGAGCCTCGTCGCCCATCTCGCCCATCTCGCCCAAGATCGCCATGCGCGAACCGTCACAGATGAGCGAGCACAGCAAATCGAGGCCGGCAGCCATAGACTCGGCACTGGCGTTATAGGAGTCGTCGATGATGCGTGCTCCGCTCTTGGCGCGCTTGATCTCCTGACGGTGACCGGTGATCGTAAGGCCCCTAAAGGCAGCATCGATCTGCTCGGGCGTCACGCCAAGACGATAGGCGACCGCGGCGGCCTTGACGGCATTGGGCACGGACTGCACACCGGGAATAGCCAACATGGTATCGACCGTGTCGCCCTGACCAAAGTCGAGCGTAAAGACCGGATGGCCCTCGTCGTCGACGCGAATGTCGCGCGCGCGGACCTCGTCGTCGTCCGAGACACCGGCCAGCATCACGTCAATACCCGCAGGCTGGGCGAACGTATCGCGAATGAACGGCGTAAAGTCGTCCTCGCCGCCCAAAACCAGCAACGGCGAGAAATCGCCGGCGGCGCACATGCCCTGGACAATCTCGGACTTGGCGCGGGCGATGTTCTCGCGGCTGCCCAGGATGCCGATGTGGGAGGTTCCGATCTTGCTCACGATGGCAAGATTGGGGTTGGCAGACTGGGACAGGCGCTCAATCTCATGAAAATGGTTCATGCCCATCTCGAGCACCAGGACCTCGGTATCGGCCGGAGCGGAAAGCACCGTGAGCGGCATGCCGATCAAGTTGTTGAAATTGCCCTTCGTGGCCCAGACGCGATAACGCTTGGCGAGCACGGCGGCGAGCACGTCCTTGGTCGTCGTCTTGCCAATCGAACCGGTAATGCCGACGACCAGGCAGCCAAGCTCCAAGCGATATACGTGCGCCAGGCGCAGCAAGAACTCCACGGGGTCGTCGGTCAGCAAGATGGCGCATCCCTTGTCCTGCGCCAACGAAACCAGCTCGGCATCGGGCTCGCGCGTCATCACGACGGCACCGGCACCCGACTCGATGGCACGGGAGGCAAAATCATTGCCGTCGACCTTTTCGCCGGGGAAGGCGACAAAGATCGTCCCCTCCTCGACCTGACGCGAGTCGATAACGCACCCGCGGCATACCCGGTCGACTTCTTCCGTCACGGTTCGGGCCCCCGTTGAGGCCGCGAGGTTGTTGACGGCGATCTCTATCATTGCAGCTCCCCTGTAAACCTAATAATGCTATCGGCGTATTGTATCCCAGTGCCATGCGCGCGTGGTGCAGGGCATGTGAACACCCTTCAGATCAAACGGCAGACCACGCTCAAGATTGTAACCCCCTACTTCGTGCGCGGGATACCCAGCACGTCGAGTGCGTTGGCCATAATGGACTGGAATGGCACCGCGGCGGCATCCGAGCCGCTCGGCGTTCCATCGAGTGTGATATAGCACAGCACCTTGGGCGATTGTGCCGGCGCAAAGCCCATAAAGGACGACATGTAGTTCTCCTTGAGATAACCGCCGTTCTCGTCAGCACGCTCGGCCGTACCGGTCTTGCCCGCCACGTCATAGCCATCAACCGCACCGCCAACGCCCGTGCCTTCGGACACGACCGTCTGCATGCACGATGTCACCTGAGCGGCAGCGTCCTCCGAAATCGCACGCTCGCCTTCGCCCCAGTCCTTCTCATCGCCCTTGCTGGACTTATAGAAGTGCGGAGTCATCATCACGCCGCCGTTCGCGATGCCGCCCACAGCACGTGCGACCTCAATCGGCGAGACGGACAGCGCCTGGCCAAAGCTCATCGAGCCCAGCGTGGCGCCGTCGTACTGGTCGCGCTCCTTGACGATGCCCAGGCTCTCACCCGGAAAATCGACACCGGAGCTATGGCCGATACCCCACTTGTCCACATAGGTGGCAAAATCATCGGCACCGATCTTGCGTCCCACCAGGACAAAGCCCACATTGGACGAACGGCGCATCATCTCGCGCACGTCCATGGTCATGGTGTAGTCGCGCTTATCGGCGTCGGTAACGGTGTCGTCGCCAACCTTGATGCTCGCCGGCACCTCAAACGACGTGCTCGAACGCACGGCGCCCAAGTCGAAGCCGGCACCGGCCACGAGCGTCTTAAAGACCGAGCCGGGCTCGTAGGCATCGGTAACCAGGCGCAAGTTCATGTCCTCGGTCTTGGCATTTTCCAGATCGGTCTGGTCATATGTCGGATACGAGCATGCCGCCAGAATCTCGCCCGTCGCGGGATCGGTGACCAGAGCCGAGCCATTCTTGGCCTTGGTCTTTTCGACCGCCTCGGCCAGGGCGTCCTCGGCGGCACGCTGGATATTGACATCGAGCGTCGTCACGATGTCCACGCCGTCCACCGCGGCAACCTTCTTATAGGCGCCGCCCGCGATATAGCTACCGTCCCTCGCCCGCTCACGCACCAGCGAACCGTTCGTTCCGGTCAAAAGCTTGTTGTACTGTTTTTCGAGGCCCGTCAGACCGTCGTTGTCCACGTTTACCACGCCAAGCACCTGCGATGCCAGGTTGCCGTAGGGGTACACGCGCTTCATGGCCTGCTCAAAGAGCACGCCTGGCAGGTTCTTCTTCTCCAGCGCCGCGACATCATCCTCGTCCACCTGACGTTTGATATACACCCAGGTGCCATCCGACTCAACGAGCTCGCGACAGGTCTTTTTATCGATGCCCGTAGCTTTGACCAGTGCCGATACCGTTTTGTCAACGTCCTCGATAAGCTGAGGATTCACGGCGATGTTACGGCATTCGACCGACGACGTCAGCACGTTGCCGTTACGGTCGTAGATGGTACCGCGCTTGGCATATAGCGTCTGCGCAAGCAAGCGACGTGCATCGGCGCGGTCGCGCAACTTATCGGCTTCCACGATTTGATAGTCGGCAAGGCGAAGGACGCCCAAACCCAAGCCAAACCCGATAAAGCCCATGACGGCCTTGCGGCGGGGCAGCGGCGTGCCCGTGAGCCATTCGGTCGACGAGCTCTTGCGCGGTCTGGTGTTATGCATTTGAGGGCCACTCGAGCCACGGAGACGCGACGCAGGGTCGTTGCCATAGGACGGCCTCGCGTTGTAAGATGGCCGACCCGTTCCTTGATAACCAGAACGTCCCCGCGATGAGGGACGTCCAGAACCGCGACCCCCGTCGGAGCCGCGGCGATAGTCATTTGTCATACTCAGCTACCGTCTTGTTACTGAGCGGTCGCGGTCGAGCTAGCGCCCGCGGCTGCATCCTGCGAAAAATCAAGTGTAACGCTCTCGCTGGGCTCCACCATGCCATAAGCGCCCGCAAGGTCGCGAATGCGCGTGTCGGCACCATAGACCGAATGCATGACCTCCAGGTCGGAGCTCTCGTCGGTCGCCTTCTCGAGCGTGTTGGTAAGCGCGGCGTTGCTGTTGAGCACCTGGGCCGTAACGCCGGCGAGCGCCACACGGGCGACACCGATCGTCATGAAGATGGCCGCAATGATGCAAAACGTTTTAAGAACGCTCATGAAAACCGGGCTTACCGCCTGGTTTGCCTGACGGCCCGCGCCCGTGTAGACATCAAAGCGCGGCGTGCGCTGCTCGTGGGGAGCAACGGGAGCCTGCGGTGCCTCACGATAGGCGGGCATGGCGTTCATATCATAGGCGAGTGCTGCGTTTGAGTTGTTGTAGCCCATGATATGCCGCCTCCCATCCCGAGTACGTTGGTAGTGTGTTTAAGCTTCGTTTGTGGTACGAGCGGGAGGTCCAATATCGCGCGGTCGCGTCTACAGACGCTGCGCCACGCGGATCTTGGCTGATCTCGCCCGAGGGTTGCGCGCAACCTCATCGGGTTGGGCAACCAGGGGTTTGCGGGTGATGACCTTGAGTATCGGCACGTTGCCGCACACGCACACCGGAATCTCCGGCGGACACGTGCACCCCTGGCTCATCTCCTTAAAGTGGTTCTTTACGATACGGTCCTCGAGCGAGTGATACGAGATGACGCAGATGCGTCCGCCCGGGTTGAGCCACCTTGTGGCGGCGTCAAGCCCTCGCTCGAGCACATCGAGTTCGTGATTGACCTCGATGCGAATGGCCTGGAAACTCTTCTTGGCTGGGTGTCCGCCATGCCGACGAGCGGCAGCGGGGATACCAGCCTTGATGATCTCGACAAACTGGCCGGTGGTTTCAATCGGCTCATGCTCGCGGCGACGCACGATCTCACGCGCGATCTGCGAGGCGAACTTCTCTTCGCCGTAGACGCGTAGAATCCGGGCGAGGTCGTGTTCGTTATAGGTGTTGATGACCTCAGCTGCGTTTAAGGTGTTGTTACCCGGATCCATCCGCATGTCCAATGGGGCGTCCTCGTTATACGAAAAGCCCCTGCCAGGGATATCGAGTTGCGGTGACGAAACGCCCAAGTCGAACAGGAAGCCATCGACCCCGGGCACCTCGGCCGAGCAAAGCAGCTCGTCCAAGTCGCCGAAGTTGCCCTTCAGCAGCTGGTGCGGTACGCCGGGAACCTCGCGGTCCAGACGGGCGCCAGCGGCCTCGAGGGCCATGTCGTCCTGATCGACGCCGAGCAAAAGGCCGGTCTCCCCCACCTGCGCGGCCATCTTTACCGAATGGCCGGCACCGCCAAGGGTGCAGTCGCAGACGACGGAGCCGCTCTTCAGCTGCAGCGACTCAAGCACTTCGCCGAGCATGACAGGTTCATGCCGATATTCTTGTGTCAAGATCCCACGCTCCATCCGTTACTCGTGCCTTGCCCTTACGAGAAGAAGAGGTCCAGCAGGGCCTCGTCGTCATCGTCCTCATCGGCCGTAGCGCGGTCCCAAACCTCAAGGTGGTCGTAGTTGCCCACAACCGTGACCTCGCGGTCGAGGTTCGCCTGCTTGCGGAGAGACTCAGAAAGACCGATACGACCGGCGCTGTCCACATCCATCGACGTGGTGCGCTTGTTGATCGCCCTCATGAGCTTCTGGTCGTTGATGTCACGCGGGTTAAAACCCTCGTGGCCCTCACGACCCGCGAAGAGTCCTTCGACCCACTTATCGAAGGCCTCGGCAGAGAACACGTACAGAGCATCGACATCCAGGGCTTTGAACACGCGAACGCGCTCTCCAAGCTCCTCGCGAAGGGGTGCAGGCAGGGACAGACGACCTTTTGCATCGAGATTGCGCTCGTATGCACCCGTCATTCCCATGTGCGCCCTCCCCTCGGTTACTCAGATGGCACGTACGCGGGGAACCACCCCGCCTGTCGACGTCATCAATAATATGGGGAACTGCCCCATTTTTCAACACCTTTCCCCACCTCTTCCCCCACCCCACCCCACCACTCCACCCCCAATATGTTGTAAAACACCCCCGAGCATATGTTCGAAAACACAATATGTTGTGTTTGCAGCAAAGGCGGGATGCCACCTGTAGAACCACGCCCGCGAACCTCAACCTTCAAGTTGACCTTGAGGCGATTTTTACGTCCCTTTACACACCGTTCACATCGCCCCCAAACTCCCCCACCCATGGTACACACGGCCCACCACCGCGTCGGTGTCTAGCGAAAAATGGGACGGGCCCCAGATTGCCCATGTGCGCAAAAGTGCGTCTCGGCAATCTGGGGCCCGTCCCCTTTAATATTTATAAATATGCAGGTCAGCGAGGTGCTAGCGATGTGCCAGCGGATGCGCCGCCAGATAGACCTCGGTCAGTTGCGTGCGGTCGACATGCGTGTAGACCTGCGTGGTCGAAATATCGGCATGGCCCAAAATCTCCTGCAGCACACGCAGGTCGGCACCGCCCGCGAGCATGTGGGTGGCAAAGGAGTGGCGCAGGGTGTGGGGATGGAGCCCAACCAGCCCCACCTGGCGCCCATACCGCTCGCATATCGCATGCACGGCCTGGCGCGACAGGCGACGTCCGTTCTTATTTAAAAAGACCGCCGAGGTCTCCGTCCCGTGAGCATGCGCGGCCAAGAGAGTGCGCCCGTCACCTATATAGTGTGTCAGGGCACGCGCCGCGCTTCCCACCAACGGGGCCAGACGCTCCTTGGAGCCCTTACCGCGCACCAGGACAAACCCGTCATCAATATGGATATCGCCCACATCGAGCCCAACCAGCTCACTCACGCGCAGGCCGCAACCGTAAAGCACTTCCAAGATGGCATGATCGCGCAGTCCCATCTCGCCCTCGGGAAAGTCTTGATCGAGCAGTGCCGAGACATCCTCCACCGAAAGGTATTCCGGCAGGCGATCTGCCTTTTTGGGCAGGTGCAACGCCGCCGTCGGGTTTTGGGCCACGGCCCCATCGCGCACCAAAAAGGCATGCAGGCCCTTCACGGCAGCAAGCGCGCGCTCCACCGAGGCGTCGGAATAGCCTCCGTCGCGGCGATCGGCAACAAAGCCCTCCACGACCTGACGGGTCACCTCTTCAAAAGACGCAATGTCAGCCCGCTCCAGATAGGCGCAGTACGTCGTCAGGTCACGACGATAGGCCGCAATCGTGTTGCGCGCCAAGCCCCGCTCGACCGCGAGGTAATCGAGATACTCCCCCGCCGCCACGGCAAGCGACGAGGGAGTAGCTTCGGTATGTTCCTTATTCGCCGGCACCCTTAGTCCGTAGCGAGGTTCTTGGGCGTCACCTGCAGACGGTCGACACCCTCGTGCTGGCCGATCGAGGCGCGCACGAACTCGCGGAACAGCGGCTGCGGGTTGGTCGGACGGCTCTTGAACTCGGGATGAGCCTGGGTGGCCACATACCACGGATGTACGTCGCGCGGCAGCTCGACCATCTCGACCAGACGCTCGTCGGGCGAAAGACCCGAGATAACCAGACCGGCGTCCTCGAGCTGGTCACGGAAGGCGTTGTTGAACTCAAAACGGTGACGGTGACGCTCGTAGACGAGCTCCTCGCCATAGGCCTCGCGCGCGAGGGAATCGGCAGCAAGCTTGCACGGATAGGCACCCAGACGCATGGTGCCGCCCTTCTCGGTCACGTCCTCCTGCGAGCTCATCAGGTCGATGACACTATACGGGCCGTCCGGATCGAACTCGGAAGAGCTGGCGCCGGCAAGGCCGACCACGTTGCGGGCGAACTCGCACACGGCCACCTGCATACCCAGGCAAATGCCCAGATACGGAATCTTGTGCTCGCGGGCGAACTCGGCCGCGAGGATCTTGCCCTCCAGGGCGCGCTTGCCAAAGCCGCCAGGGACCAAGATGCCCGAGGCGTCACCCAGGACCTCGGAGACGTTCTGCTCGTCGAGGCTCTCGCCATCGACCAGCTGCACGTCAACGTGGCGATCGTAGAACACGCCCGCGTGGTGCAGGGCCTCGATAACCGACAGGTAGGCATCGGGCAGCTGCGTGTACTTGCCCACGACGGCGATCTTCACCTTGTCGGCGTGATGGTTGGCATGGTTCTGCTTGCGCAGGAACTCGTTCCACTCGCTCATGTCGCGCTCACGCGGGTCCAGACCCAGGCGCTCGCAAATGCGCAGGTCAAAGTCCTGCTCGGCAAGCAACTGCGGAACATCGTAGATGCTCGCGCAGTCCTCGTTGGTAAAGACACAGTCGGTGTCGACGTCGCAGAAGCTTGCAATCTTGCCGCGGATGGCATCGTCGATATGGTGGTCGGAGCGCAGAACGATAATATCGGGCTGGATACCAAAGCTGCGGAGCTCCTTAACGGAGTGCTGCGTCGGCTTGGTCTTAACCTCGTGGGCGGCGGCGATATAGGGAACGAGCGACACGTGGATGTAGCAGACGTTCTCGGGGCCGGCCTCCTTGCGATACTGGCGAATGGCCTCGACAAACGGCTGCGACTCGATGTCGCCGATGGTGCCGCCCAACTCAGTGATGACCACGTCGGAGCCGGTCTGCTCCTCAATACGACGGAACTTATCCTTAATGGCGTTCGTGACGTGCGGAATCACCTGCACGGTGCCGCCCAAAAAGTCACCGCGACGTTCACGGGCGATCAGGCTCTTATAGATGGCACCAGTCGTAAAGTTGGAATCGCGGGTCAGGTTCTCGTCAATAAAGCGCTCGTAGTGGCCCAGGTCCAGATCGGACTCGTAGCCGTCCTCGGTCACAAAGACCTCGCCATGTTGGAACGGGCTCATGGTGCCGGGGTCGACGTTCAGATACGGGTCGGCCTTTTGCATCGTTACCTTGTAGCCGCGCGACTTGAGCAGACGGCCCAGCGAGGCCGCGGTAATACCCTTGCCCAGAGACGAAACCACGCCGCCGGTCACGAACACATGCTTGGTCATATTGAGTTACCTGCGCTTCCCGTAGAAGTTGTCCATACACATCTTACGGGTCTTCATTGTAATACTCGCGACGCGCGCCGCACGCAATTTTTCTTACGCGCAATCGCATTTCTCCATCTCGAAACAAAACGCCGTCCGGTTGCCCAGACGGCGTCGTTTCCACTATGAATGCACGCTGTTATCGATCGGCGACTTCGTCCTTGATCAAGTCCTGAACGAGCATACCGGCACGGATGCCCTCTAGATACCACTCGCCACGCTCCGTGAGACAAATACCATTTGCGAGCTGGCCGCCGTCGTCGCTGTAGCGCGAGACGACCTCGATGATGTCTTCGGATTCCAAGCGTTCAATTGCCGCGCGGGCGCGATACGGAGACACCCCCACACGCTCGGCAAGCGTCTTGCGCGAAAAGCCATAAAATCCGCCGTTGTCTTCGGACAGCCGTGCGATCTCCATCAGCACCTGCACCTCGACACGCTTCATATCGTTGACACTCGCACGACCCTTGCCAGCCATGGCAGCCTCCTCAAACCGAGCACGGGCATCACCTGCACCGTGCGCGACCGGCACACCCCATGATGGCCGGCAACATCCATCATGCGGCATCCCCGCAAAAGGATGAAACAGTTAGGGTTATTGTATACCGCCCAAATCGCTTATAGGCAGGTAAAAGGGCTATTTTTAGGTTAAACGGTAGCTTTGTTGATAAAAGGGGCACACCGAATGTATATCCGATGCGCCCCTTTCAGACCAATTAATCCAGGCTCAGCGGTGGAAGAAACCACGGCGCTCGAACTTGGGCTCGCAGCACACGTTGATGCCCAGCTTGCGCAACACCGTCTCGTCCGTCGGCGAGATGATCACGCTAAAGAAGGCATCGCAGCCGCGCAGCTGCTCCAGGCCCGAAAGGACGCGGGCCGCCGTCTCGCTCGTTGCCGAGGTGATCGAGAGCGCCATAAGCGTCTCGTCGGTGTGCAGGCGCGGGTTCTTGCTACCAAGGAAATGCGTCTTGAGCTTGCTGATAGGCTCGATCGCTTCATCGCTAATGACCTCGAGCTCGAGGTCAACGCCCGAGACGTGCTTAAGTGCATTCATGATGAGCGAGCTCGCGGCGCCCAGGCGCGTGGAAGTCTTGCCGGTCACCACGGAGCCGTCGGGCATGACCATGGCGCCTACGGGGCCGCCCGTCAGCTGCTCCCTGGTAAGGGCGGCCGAGCGTGCCGGCGAGTAGTTCTTGTCGATACCGGCCTTCTTCATAATGAGCTCGAGACGATCAACCTGCTCATCGCCCACACCGGTGCGGCGCACGGCCTCGACCGCAGCAAAGTAGCGGCGGACAATCTCCATCTTGGAAGCGTCGCGGCAGGCATCGTCATCGGTGATGGCAAAGCCGACCATATTGACGCCCATGTCCGTGGGGCTCTGGTAGGGGCTCTTGCCCAGGATCTTTTCCATCAGGGCACGGACCACCGGGAAGGCCTCGACGTCGCGGTTGTAGTTGACCGTAGTCTTGTTATAGGCCTCCAAGTGGAAGGAGTCGATGATGTTGGCGTCGTCAAGGTCGGCCGTGGCGGCCTCATAGGCGATGTTGACCGGATGCGTGAGGGGAAGGTTCCAGACCGGGAAGGTCTCGAACTTGGCGTAGCCGGCAGCGGTGCCGTGCTTGTGCTCGTGATAGAGCTGAGACAGGCAGGTGGCGAGCTTGCCCGAGCCGGGGCCGGGGGCGGTGACCACGACGAGCGGACGAGTGGTCTCGACAAACTCGTTCTTGCCATAGCCGTCGTCGGACACGATCAGGTCGACGTCGTGCGGATAGCCCTCGATGGGATAGTGCAACTTGGCGGGAATGCCGAGCGCGTTCAGGCGATTACGGAAGACGTCAGCGGCGGGCTGGCCGGCGTACTGGGTGATAACCACGGCCGCGACAGCAAAACCGTTGCCGCGGAACAGGTCGACCAGGCGCAAAACGTCCTCGTCATAGGTAATGCCCAGGTCACCGCGAGCCTTGTTCTTCTCGATGTGGTTCGCGTTAATGGCGATGATGACCTCGACGTCGTCTGCAATGCTCTTGAGCATGCGAAACTTGCTATCCGGCTCAAAACCCGGCAGCACGCGGCTCGCGTGATAGTCGTCAAACAGCTTGCCGCCAAACTCCAAATACAGCTTGCCGCCAAACTGCGAGATGCGCTCCTTAATATGAGCGGCCTGCAGCTCGATATACTTCGCGTTGTCGAAACCCTGGCGCATGTATGGCTCCCGTCCCGTTTCCAATTTATGTTCTAGGCGATTATAACGGAGCAGACCCTTCCCGAAGCCCAGGCCATCAACAGGCACCAACCAAACACGCCATCGATAAGTTGCGGAGAAATAGTTCCCCTTTTTGGCGCAAACTAACCTGACCCCTTTGCATCAATAATGGAAACGTCGCAGGTTGAGCATAAGTCAGCGAGCGCCGCCCAGAACGCACAAGTTGGCATGAAAAAGGCAAGGCATAGACCTTCTGGTCATGCCTTGCCTTTTGAATGACAAATTGTCGTTCTGGGCGGCGCGCAGCGTCGACTGGTTGCGCGGTTCGTAGAACCGCGCAACATAAGCGCGCCCCCTCCCGCGCACGGAACGGGAGGGGGCTAAAGGTAGGAGTCTACCGGTGGGTTTACCCCACCGGACAGACGATGACCAGATGATCCTTTACAGGATCGTCAAGGTTTCCGTGGGGTACCCGTTGGGTACTTAGAGCAACACGCAGGCGACGGTCAGGATGATGGCGCAGACGACGGAGAGCGCGACGATGAGCTTAAGGGCAAACTTGAGCCAGGTCGTCCACTCGATCTTGGCCAGGGCGAGACCGCCCATGATGGCGCCGGAGGTCGGGGTGAACAGGTTCACGACACCGATGGCGGCGGAGAAGATCATGACCATGACCTCGGGCGAGAAGCCGAGCTTAACAGCCAGCGGTCCCATGATGGGCATGGAGACGGTGGCCATACCGGAGGTCGAGGGGATCAGGAAGGACAGGCCGAAGTAGACCAGGAAGCTCATGGGAGCGAAGATCACGCCGGACAGGCCAGCCAGGGCATTGGCGGCAGCGTCGAGGACGTAAACGTCGAGGCCGGTGCTAGCCATGAGGACGGAGATGCCACGGGCGAGGGCGATGACGAGAACAACGGACATCATGTCGGCAGCGCCGGTGATGAAGGTGTTGACGATCTGCTTCTCGGACAGGCCACCGATGATACCGATCAGGATAGCCATGAGGAAGAACCAGGTGGAAGCCTCGTCGAAGTACCACTGGCCAATGGGCAGGCCGGTGATCAGGGCAGACCAGCCCTGGACGACGGCATTACCGTCGGCGTCGTAGACAGCGCCAGCGTCAAAGAAGTTGGCGACGCCCTCGTTGAGGTCGGCCAGCGGGATGAAGCCGACGATCATGACGACGAAGGTGAAGGCGAAGGCGATCAGAACACCCTTCTGACGACCGGTGAGCTTGACCTCCTTGTGGACCTCGGAAGCAGCCTTGCCGTGAGCCTCTTCGGCGTCCTTGAGCTCCTGCATCGACAGGATGGTGGAACCCTTGTCAGCCTTGACCTTCTTGGCATAGTTCATCACGAAGACGATGGACATAGCGGTGGTGACAATCCACAGGACGGCACCGAGGCCGATGATGATGGACTGGTTGACCTCAATGCCAACGCCGGTCAGAGCGTCGACGGCAGCGCCGACGGCGAACGGGTTAACCGTGGAGCCCAGGCAGCCGCAGCCAGCGCCGAGCAGGACGGTAGCGGCGCCGACCATGGGGTCGAAGCCAGCGGCCATCATGGTAGCGGCGAGCAGGGCGTAGAAGGGAACGGTCTCCTCGCACATACCATAGGTGGTACCACCGAGGGAGAAGATGAGCATAAGGACAGGAACGAGCATGATCTCGTTGCCCTTAAGCTTCTGCACCAGAACGGCGATGCCGTTGTCCAGAGCGCCGGTCTCGGTCATCATACCGAGGAAGCCGCCCAGGATCATAACGAAGAGGCAGACGGGCAGAGCGTCAGCGAAGCCCAGGATCGGGGCGGTGCAGAAATCGCTCAGGCGGGCTGCAGTAACCGCGCCGCCGGACGTGCCGGAGACGATAACGGTAATCACTGCAACAATTGCCAGCAGAGCTAGAAGAATGGTGAACGATGAAGGCATACCGCGCTTTTTCTTAGCGGTCTCAGTCATGGTTCTCATCCCCCCTTCATAAATCATTTAACTTTCTCGCGCGAAGCGGATCTTCCGTGCCGTGCCCACCGCCCGACGCGAGATATTTACCAGACAAAGCCGCTCGGGGTGTGCAGCAATACACCCCGAGCGAGATGCTAGATGCTCTTACTTGAGCGTGGCGTACATGACAGCCTTGATGGTGTGCATGCGGTTCTCGGCCTCGTCGAAGACCTTGGAAGCGGGGCTCTCGAAGACCTCGTCGGTGACCTCCTGCTCGGTGATGCCGAACTGCTCGCACTTCTCGGCGCCAATCGTGGTGTTGGTGTCGTGGAAGCTGGGCAGGCAGTGCAGGAAGATGGCACCCGGGTTGGCCATAGCCATGACCTCGGAGGTAACGCGATACGGGGTGAGCTGAGCGATGCGCTCGGCCCAGACCTCGTCGGGCTCGCCCATGGAGACCCACACGTCGGTGTAGAGGACGTCGGCACCGGTGACGCCGTCCTTGACGTCGGTGGTCAGCTTGATGGTGCAGCCGTTGGCCTCGGCGATGGGCTTGCAGGCCTCGATGACGTCGTCGGCGGGCATGCACTCCTCGGGGCCGCAGGCCACGAAGTTCATGCCGAGCTTGGAGCAGACAACCATGAGGGAACGAGCGACATTGTTCTTGCAGTCGCCCATGAAGACGAGGGTCTTGCCCTTGATGTCGTAGTTGAAGTTCTCCTGGACGGTCAGGATGTCGGCGAGCATCTGGGTGGGATGCCACTCAGTGGTCAGGCCGTTCCACACGGGCACGCCGGACTTAGCAGCGAGCTCCTCGACGTCGTCCTGGGCAAAGCCACGGAACTCGATGCCGTCATACATGCGGCCAAGAACGCGGGCGGTGTCCTCGATGGACTCCTTCTTGCCCATCTGCGACGAACCGGGATCGAGGTAGGTGACGCCCATGCCCAGATCCATGCCGCCGACCTCGAAGGCGCAGCGGGTACGAGTGGAGGTCTTCTGGAAGAGCAGAACGATGTTCTTGCCCTCGAGATAGCGGTGCGGAACGCCAGCGCGCTTCATGTCCTTGAAGTTCTTGGAGAGCTTGAGCAGGTACTCGATCTCCTCGGTGGTGAGGTCGAGAAGCTTGAGGAAGCTACGGCCGGAGAGGTTAACACCCATGGTTCGTTTCCTTTCGAAGAAATGAATTACGTAAGTATTAGTGTTGCCCGTTTGACGGGCGAAACCGGTGCGGTTGTAGGGGGACCGCACCGGAAACGGAAAAACTTAGAGGTCCTCGCGCCAGAAGGGCATGCTCATGCAGCGCGGGCCGCCGCGGCCGCGGGAGAGCTCGGCGGAGGGC